>JANXBX010000002.1:16299-208309 GCA_025060595.1 Synergistota bacterium
ATACCCCTGCGCTAAAACCGGAGAAGTAAAAAGTAAAGCAACTAATAAAACTATACATGTAGCACTTATCCCCCTGAGACAAAACATTCTTTCACCTCCTCATAAACAATATAGTTTGAGCTAACAAATTAACCATTTTTAATCCCTGATACACCAAGGAATGCTACCTAGCTACTATATTTTTCAAAAGACCCTGGGATGCTTTTCATTTTAACACTCCAATTTCACCTCCTATAAAGCGATTAAGCACCCCCAGGGCAGTCTGCAAAAATCAGCTTATCCCTAAACCTTTTCATACTTTAATAAAGTGCTTTTAAAATTGTATGTCAGGTTTTTATAAACAAGCAATTTACAATAGCAAATTATATTCTACTTTAAAAAATCTTAACATATCAACCACAAGTTACTAACTTAAATGTAAACAAGTTTTTAATAAACATTTCTTTTTTCCCAAATAGTAACTATAATTATTCTCCATCTAAAATTCCATGCTATTTTAAAGGATTGAACTTCTTATATAAAGGATAGCACTCCATAAATTGATAGTCAATAGTTAATTTGGAAAATACTTCCACAAAGCGGAAAAAACAAAAAATAAAAAGGGCTGGAGTCTAAAAGACTCCAGCCCTCTATCCTAAGGGGTTTTAAGCTTTATAGCTACTTCCTCCTTAAAAGGAGAAGCGCAGGACCAATTAAAAGTAGCGCTAATCCAATCGAACCAGATACCGATGCGCTACAACCGCCGCCTTCACCAACTTTGAAAACACCTTTTCCTTTAACTTTGAAGCTTTTACTCTGATTACCAGCACTTACAGTGACTGTTGCTTCATAATCTTTCCCATCGGTAGGTTCAAAGGTAATTATGACCTCTTTCTCATATATTTTATTCGCAGGAGCGGTCCAGGTCGTATTAGATATAGTAAATGCGGAAGCACCAGCACCAGCGATAGCTATATTAACATTAACATCATTGTTTGTCCCATTAGAAACAATTACATTTCTTCTAAGCAACTTAGATTCGTTCACGAAAACTTCACCAAAGTTCATATCTGAAGTGTCAACTGTAAGCGTAACTTGCCCTGGAGGAGGCTGAACATAACCCTTTCCAGATACCGCTACATAAAGGGTATAACCTCCACCAGTTATCGTTACAGTTCCAGAGTAACCTTTGTCCTGGGTTGGTGAGAACTTAACAGCAAAGGAAACGCTTCCATTAGCTGGGACAGTGGTTGCAGAAACTGCAGGAACGAAGGCATTATCACTAGAAGATATGCTCACACTTATATTAGATGAAGTGGTATTAGTTAAGGTAAAGTTAGCACTCGCAGAGGAACCAACCAATACATTACCAAAGTCGTAACTCTTAGGTGAAACATCTAAGGTGCCCGGTGGAGAAGGAGGAGCTATATAGGGAACGCTATCTGAAACTGCAATCTTTAGAGCCTTGTTAGTAGCATCGTAGGAAAGGACGTAAAGCTTGTTTCCGTCAGTACCAATCTGTGAGTACTGACCAACATCGTAAGCGGCACTATCACAGCCATCAACCTCGTCTCGAGTATATGGGCTTCCTTCGTAAGCAACCTTCAAGCCTTTAACATCGCCTGCGGTAGCCTGGCTATATTGATAATAGCTTACAACCAAAGAGTTATTAACCACAATAGATGAAGGCCACTCGAATACTCCCTGAGAATCTACAAATTTTCTTCCTTCAAAGGTTAAAGTAGAAGATACATATCTTGCTTCCTTAAGATCTTCAAGACCAGCCCTGTAAACTATATAAGCACGGTCGCGAGCTGGGTCAACAAATATATCGGTGTGTACCGGAGAGTAAGGCACGGTAGAATACTCCACAATGGTATCCGTTCTTTGGGTATCTTGGTTGTCCATATTCTTAAGGTTGTCTCTCCAAATCCAGTGTACCTCTTGAGAATCCTTACCATAAGAAAGATAAAGATCCCCATTCACTATCTTCATGCTTATCGAGTCTATAGAGGAGCTTGCAGAGGCAAGCGGCACAGTAGGAGCGGTACTACCGCTTAATACATCTATCCAGCCTCCTGTGTTAGATTTTCTAAAGAGATAGATCTTATCTTTGTCTATATAGGCTATATACGGCCTATTACCATCGCTCGAATCTACCGCTATAGCAACCCCTCTTGAGCTAGTGGCTGGAGTTGAAACCTCTGCGATATCGGTAGGACCGCTCCAGCTTTCAAAGCCTATTCTGTAAGAGTAATAAAGCTTTGATACAGAGCTGGTAGCTATATAGGCTATGTGAGGTGTTCCACCTGAAAGGGTTATACCAAGTGCGGAAGCGGTCGCCTGAGTTACCATCTCAGCCATCCAGTAACCGTCATCACTTCTTCTCAGATACCATATCTCATAACTATTTGTTGCAAAAGCAACAGCATGAAATACTCCACCAGACATAATACCTGCGACATTCTTACCAAAGTCAACCTCCCTAATTATCGGGAAACTATCAGGCGATCGGGTAGTCCCAGAAGCTATATTAAAGGCATGCCAATAGTGCAAGTTGCTATTATCAGTCCCAAGAATATGAACCATTAAGCCATTAAGGGTAGAAGCACTTGAGTTATGGAAGGCAAAGACCACTGCCTCAGTTGCTAACGTGCTTGGAATTAAGGTTGCTGTAGAAACGCTTGCTGCATCTGAAGGTAATGGTGGGAAATAAGAAACAGCAACCGTAGCACCAGTAGCATAGAAGGCAAACATCCTTACAGAATTTCCCACTGTAGCGCTATATATGTCAACCCATTCCGCATCTCCAGAAGGTGCCTTCAAATTTCGAACAAACCAGGGACCTGTATTTGGAGTTGTGGAGTAAGCGACAAAGACTCCAGACTCACTTGCGAAGGCAACATGAGGATAGCCACTGGCATCAAAACCTAAGGCTATAAACTTACCAGTAGAGGGAGAAGTAGTAGCTGTAGTGGAAACCCAGCTTGGAGCACCATATGCATATTGAACTCCGTTAGATGATATATAGGCAACCACAGGAGAACCAGCTCTTATACCTAAAGAGGGGCGAGATGAAGCAGCACTAGAGATAATGCTCGGTGTGCTCCAGCTTCCAGAGCTTTTACTAACAGAAACAAGCTTATTGCTATCATCATAATAAGCTATATAAACGGTGTTACCAGATATAGCTATAGAAGGAGTACGGTTCTTATTAAGCGTTCCTGTAGAATTTCCCACAATCTCTTTACTCCATACCCCTGAGGAGCTTCTTTTAGCATAAATTAGCTTGTAAGATGTTGTAGAAACCTGCTTATAGTAAGCTATATGAATCTCTTCTCCGCTTACAACTGCTGAAACACATCCTAGTTTATAAGAAACCTGCTCAACCACGTCTATCTCCTCAGGAGCTTTCCATTCTACATAATACTCTGCTCCGCTTTGAACAACTCTTCCCTCTATCCCCCAGATCCTTTGGAAGGTATTAGCTCCATTGTTAAAAAATGCATCCTCATACACAACATAAAACCTATCACCGCTTAATGGAACTAAAGCCCTGTTTGGATACCAGTTAGAAAGGTCATGATTTGAGCCACCCCAGATGAAGGCATTTTTCCAGCCAAGGGAAGCAAAGGCAGGAAGAACAAAGGAAAGAACACCAATCAATCCGACCACTATCAATGCTGGTGCAACCGCTCTAAAGTTTCTCACCTTAATTTTCACCTCCTTTAAAGGTTTCTAAAAACCCAAAACTCCTATTTGGGATTCAATCCTATACGACATCACCTCCTTACTGCGACAAAGACAAATAATCCCATTCTAATTATACTATAAAATACCAAATAAACTTTGCTTTATTTTATCACAAAGCTTCTCAACCTTGCAACTCATCCAAGAAAAAACAAAAAAGAAAATTAAAAGGGCTAGGGGTTTTAAACCCCTAGCCCTTTTAATCTATAGGATCTTTAAGCTTCGTTTACTTCTTCCTCAACGCAAGGATAGCAGGACCAATTAAGAGCAATGCCAATCCAAGCGAGCCAACATCAGCCGCGCTACAACCTCCGCCACCAACAGCCTTACCAGTTCCACTCACAGAGACAGTCTTACTAACGGTACCGACAGTTATAGTTATGCTTCCACTATAGGATATATCATCAGTAGGAGCAAAGGTAACTTTAACGGTCTTCGAGTCACGAGCACCAGCAGCAACTTGCCATGAAGCAGGTGTTACACTAAAGCCAGTAGGTGCGCTTACACTTACATTAACAGCAGCAGCTGTCGGGTTATCAACTACAACAGTAAGAGTAAGCTCCTTAGTGTCACCCACGTTAACCTCACCGAAGCTGAGAGAAGCAGGATTCACATCCACGGTAACCTGAGCAGGTGGAGGAACTTCGCTTACCATAGCGTTAGCCACACCAGCAGCACCCTTGTAGAAGAACAATGCCTTGCTCATCAAGGCTTCCGTACGAGATGCGTTAGCAAATACAGGTTTAGATTCCTGCTTATTCCCGCCAACCACTACATACTCAGGCGTTCCAGCAACATCGCCAAACCTGAAGTAATACTTCGTTGCTGTTGGGTAATCAAGGTACTTGTAAAGGACATAGACTTTACCGCCCTCTGCCACAGCAAATGGATCTTTACGCTCGCAAAGCGGGCATCCGCCATCATTGATCTCCTTCCTAGTACCCTTCCATCCGTTATCTACAGAAACTTGAGCTACATCTTCCTCGTACATTAAGGAGCCTCTACCACCAGGAGAAGAGTAAACTACCGTGGCTTTGTCACTGTAAAGGGCAAGAGCAACCTCACACATCTCCTCATAGCCGCTGAAGGTCTCAACCTTGAACACATGAGAGAACGTCTGCTCGCTAGCCTCTTTCCAAGCATAGTAGACATAAGAACTAGAGGTTGTATTATAGCCTATTGCAAGTCCCATAAGCTCATCACCATTGGAAAGGACAAGAACTTTCATATCAAGATTACCATCAGCAAGTATATTAACACTCTCTAAGCCATCTACTGATTTGATCGTCTGCCAGGAAGCGCCTTTCTTCTGCCTGTAGAAGACACCCTTATTCACAGTTACCCATGCCACATGGATCGCATCTTTCATGTCACCAACAGAAGTAAGCTCGATATCAACATCACGAACATTGTAGTCATATGAAACAATTTCAGGCCCTGTAGTCCAACCATCGGTTATAGCAGTAACATAACTAACTGTGGCAGGAGTAGCAGGATTTACAGCGCTATCTAAGTTACTTGCCGAGCCAGAAAGAATCGATGTAAAGACTATATGAGGAGCACCCTTAGAATCAAGATCTATATCAGTATTCCAACCAGCATCAAGGTAATCTGGTATTTTAACCCCTAAAGCTTCACCCTTTATTTCGAACCAACCAGGCTTATTGGCAGCACCACGATTAATTAAGGTAGTAGCATCTGCAAGCACCTTATAATCGGAGCCAAATTTCACATAGTTAAGAGTCCTAAGAATCGCATCATAGAAGCTGGCATGGTAATCACCGCTTCCAGCTACACTGTAACCCATACCAAATAGAGAGGCATTAGCAAGCGTTCTACCACTAGCAGGAGTCCAGCTTCTAAGGTTGTCAGCAGAAGCAGTTGCAAGCTTCAAGAGATCACCAGCTGTAGCCCAAGAGTAGTAGTAGTAGCCAGTATCGCTAACAAGCGTTATAGCACCATAGCCACCCTTATCAACTTGATAATATAACCAATTAATAGTACCGCCTAAAGCAGCATTAGTTGCATAAACAACACATGCTCCACCACCTAAATCCGGATCGCGAGTATCAAAGTAAGCTATAGCGACCGTCGCTTGAGAAGCAAGGCCAGTTATACCCATATCTATATTGCAAGGCCTAGCATTCTTTTGAACCACAACATTCTTCTTAAACTCACTTTGAGCCACTTGAGGAAGCTGTCCTATGATATCCCAGGTAGCCGATGTGGCAAAGGAAGTGAAAAGAATATTTCCGCCCTTCGTAACATAAGCTATACCTATTGCAGCCTCAGTAGCAGTATAACTTCCTACCCATAGCGAAGTATCCGCACCCACAGTGCAAGCATCCACAACAACGTTAGGATCAGAATCAACTAAAGCTACGCAACCTTTAGCTCCACTCCAGCTTTTACCATCCTTAGATACAGCTAAGTAAAGACCAGAACCCGATTGACCATACTTCCTAGCAATATAGGATACAAATATCAAACCAGCCCAATTCCCAGCAAAATTCTGAGGAGTAACGAAAACATCAACACCAGTCGCCTCATAGCTAGTTATCTTACTTACTTCCCAATTAAGGTTAGCCTCAAACTCAGCCTGAGTTGCACTATCAGCAGCAACTTCAGCCATATTTAAGGTAGCAAGGTAAACACCGCTATCTCCACCAACAGCTATAGCGGCAACGGTAGCACCGTTAGTGAAAGCGCCGGTAGCATAACCTACAGCAACGGAAGTGTACCTGGGATTTTGAAGATCAGCACAGGGGACAGTATGCACATACCAATTTGAACCATCAAACAAAGCAGCCTTAAGGGAATTACCAGAAATGTAAGATAAGATTATAAACTTCTTGTCATAATTATAAAGTGCCATAGATGGGTAAGCTCCCGCAGAGCCAGAAACCAAGTTACCATCGATTAGCCATATACCATCGATCTTTTCACTGCCAGTGGCTAAATCCCACCTATATACTACCAATCTGCGACCATCATGAGCAGCAACATAAGCTTTATTACCATCAATGACTATTGCATTTTGAGGTATGGTCTCCTTAAAGGTGACGCTTTGGATAGGCGTACTCTGCCATGCTGCAAAGGCAGGAAGAGCAAAAAGAAGCATGACTAATAGCGCCGTTCCCAGAACGCTTAACTTCTTAGAGAAACTCATTCATTTCACCTCCATTTCAGATTTTGAAGAGAAGATCGACCTCTTCCTCTTTAAAGCTTCATCCACTACTACCTCCCAGGGCACTCTTTTCCCAACAAGTATCCTACGTTTCCTTGTCGGAAAGATCACCCTTAACGGAGGCTTAAGATAGAAGCTTAAGAGGAAGAGAAAACAAAACAATCCCCCTTAGAAGCCTTTAAGAGCGCTTCTCCCAATAAAAGATCTTCACCTCCTCCCTGGGATAGCTTAGCGCCCCTGCCTTCGTTTAAAGGCGAGGCTTCCAAAAGAGACCCCTTCCCTTATTTCCTTTTCAAGGTCCGTTATTTAACTTCAGTATTATTATAACCAAAGCAACCTTAATTGACAAGGGGAAAAGCTTAAAATTTGTGATATAATCGCTTTAAAGATGAGTAAGAAGGGCTCGATATTTTTAAGCGTGATTTTAGGGACAAGTATCGCCATAGCTTTAAGCATAGCGCTAAATTACTTTGCAAGAGTAGAGATTAATAAAAGCTATAATTTCCGATATAGAAGCGAGGCTCGCATTCTTTCAAGGAGCATAATAGACGCTTTGAAAACAAACCCTATATCCATTCCACCTTATGAGTTAAGCCCGAAAAGATGGATCAGAGTAGAATCGGAAGACTTAGAGCGTTACATAAATATAAATACCATAATTTTGCCAGATGGCAAGACCCTTGACATAAAATGGGAAAAAATTTTTGAAAGGATCTTAAGGTTAGCCGGTGCTCCGATAGATCTGTTACCAAAGATATGTGACTTTATAGACACGGATAAAGATGCTCGCTTAGGAGGATACGAGGGAGAGGAGAACTTAAATAGAAGGCTTTATCTCTTAGAGGAGATATTAAGGATGAGAGATTTAAATAAGGAGCTTTACGACAAGGTCTTCTCAAAATACTTCACGGCGGTCTCCAGCGGGAGGATTAATATAAATACGGCACCAAAGGAGGTCCTCATGGCTTTATCTGAAGAGATAGATGAAGAGGTTGCCGATGCTATAATAGAGTTTAGAAGGGGAGAGAAGATTGAGAGGGCCTCGGACTTAAAGAAGATACCTGGTTTTCCTGAGAAGATAATACCCCAAGTGGCAGAGGTTATATGTTTCGATAGCAAGTACTATAGGTTGAAAGTTGAAGTTAAGGTTGAAGAGGCAATTTTTAAAACCGAAGTAGTGGTAAGCGATGGAAGGATAATATATGAGAGGGAGGGCTGGTGAATTAAGACTTGAGAGTATGCGGAGTATATGAGGGCAAGGATGGATTTTACATATCAAGATGGGATAAGGGATTTAAAGGGAAAAGCCTTTTAGAGGAGGTAAAGGTAAAAGAGCTTAAGGTAGGTAGAAACGAAAGGGTGGTCTTTGCGCTACCCGCGAGGTTAGCCTTTTTAAAGAGCATAGAGCTACCCTTAAGCGATCCTGGAAGGATAAGGGGGGCTTTACCGTTTGAGATGGCGGAGGAGCTTGCAGGAGAACCAAGCGAGTATCTCTTTTCCTTTTATTTTATAAATAGGGTCAAAGGCTCCTCTAAGATAGTTGGAGGAGGAGCAAAGAGGGAAACTATCGAAAGCGAAGTTAAAAAGCTTGGAGCAAGAAAGGTTGAGGTTACATCTTCAAGCACTGCCTTCTTAAATTCGCTTCTTGAGAGAGGAGCTTTAAGCGATGATATACTATACTGCTTTAAAGGTGAAAATGAAGGGTTGATACTTTTAGCCAAGGGAAGGGAGATAGTCTTCGAAAGGTCTGTTTCACCCTTGAGAATAGAAAGTGAAAGCGAGCTTTCAAGAAAGCTCCTGGGAGAAAAGGTTAGGGAGGTAAGATTCTTCGAAGATCCCTTTATGATAGCTAGGGGCGCAGCGCTTGGGGCCCTTGAGCCTGAGATATTCGCTCACCTTAACTTCTTTGAGGAAAGCGGAAGCTGGAACAAGTTCTTAAAGGAAAATCAAAGAGAGATAAGAAGGGTTACCCTGGCCTTGATCCTTCTTCTTTTCGCATGGGGATTAAGCTGGGGGGTCGACTACAAGAATACTATAAGTGAGTTAAGAAAGGTTGAGAGGGAAATCACAGAAAGCTATAAAAGATATTTTGGTGAGGGAAGGGTAGTTAACCCAGTCCTTCAGGCCAAAAGAAAGGTAGAGGAGCTTGAGCTAAACTTAAAGAAAAGAAGCTCAGCGGGAGTATTACCGCTTCTTGTACTTGAAAAGATAAGCGAAAGCATCCCTTCAAGCTTAGAGGTTAAGTTTAACGGGATACACATTATGACAAACGGTATAGAGATAGAGGGAACGGCAAAAAGCTTTGAGGAGGTAGATGGGCTTAAAAAGGCCCTTGAGAAGTCCTTTAAAGGCGTTGAGGTTAGCTACGCAAGATTAAGCGCTGATGGAAGAAGCGTTAACTTCGGTATTAAGTTTAAGGAGATGATATAATGGGAGAGAGGGAAAGGAAAGCTTTAATATACGGTGGAATAGCAGTAGCTTTGATACTTATTTTTAACTTTCTTTTATACCCCATGCATCTTAAGCTAAAGGATGCAAAGATTCAAATAGAAATTAAGAAGGAGGAGCTTAAACAGATAATAGCTTTAGGTGAGAGATATTTGTATCTTTCGAAAAGCACCTTAGGGGGAGAGAAAAAGGTGGAGAGCCTTTTTTCCTATTTAAGCGCTCTTCCTCAGAAGCTTGGAATAGCTGAAAAGCTTATATATATAAAGCCTCTAGGGGGAGAGAGATACGAGCTTAAGCTTGAAGGGCTCACTAATGAGGAGCTCGTCAGGTATCTATCTGAGCTTGAGAAAGATGGAATAGCGATTATAAGGGAGGCGGACATAAAGTCTGGCGGAAATCCAAGAAGGGCATCCTTATCTTTGGTGGTGTCAACGCTTGAGTAAAATAAAGATCCTATTTTTAAGCTTTACCATAGTTCTGCTTTCTTTTCTAATCTTCACGCTTTTAAGGTTTCCCTACGAAAGGCTCCTTGATAAGGCCTTAAAGGGCCTTGAAAAGGGAGGAGTTAAGATAAGCTATAGTGAAGCTAACGTTGAGCCCTTTAAGCTTAAGGCTACCTTTAACGATGCTAATATAGTAACTAATCTATTTAACTTAAGGGCTAAAAGCCTTGAAGGAAGGCTCTCAGTGGGTGAGCTTATCTTTGATTTCAAGGTATCGGTAAACTTAAAGCTTTCAAGCGGAGATATAACCCTTCCTGCAATCCCCGGCATACAGATACCCTTTAACGAGGGAAGAGCGGTTTTAGAAAGAGGGAAAAACAGCTTAAAGATAGGTGAGCTTTATATAAGAGGTTCGGAGATATTGATAACGGGCGAAATAGACGGTAAAAAGTATAACCTGAGGATAAAGCCCTCGGGAGGGGTTGAAAAGAGCCTAGCGCCCTTTTTAAGGCTCCTTCAGAAGGATAAGGAGGGATTCTATAATTTAAGGAGTGAGATATAAATGAGATTATGGAAGATGGTTTTGAATTTGTTGTTTTTAGGGATACTTGTATTAACGGGAATGGAGCTTTCAAACCTGTTTTTAAGCTATGTGGATAAGGTTTTTGCCGAAGAGGATATAAAAGCGGAAATTAAGCTTGATACCTCGAAAGAAAGGGATAAGAAGAAGGAAGACCTTGGTAAGTACTTAGAGGGGAAAAGGACATTAGCGAGAAACATACTTGATATAACGCCACAGGAGAAGAAAGAAGCGACTCAGGTCAAGAAGGAAGAGGCTAAAAAGGAGGAGGTTAGAACACTTAACGTTAGGCTTTTAGGGATCGTAACTGGGGCTACGGAAGAAGCGGTTATATCAGATGGAAGCGGAATTAAAAGGATAAAGGTTGGAGACGATGTAATGGGATATAAGGTTAAAAAGATAGAGAGAGACTTGGTTATACTTCAAAAAGATAATGGAGAGGAAGCTTTGATATCCTTCCAATATAGCGGAGCCCAAGTGAGTCAAGAGATTAAAAAGCCAAGCCAACCTACCGCTTCTGCAACATCTCCTGAACCGCCTAAGGAGGAGAAAAAGGCGGAAGCTGATGTTACTAAAACAGCCGAAGGGAAAACTGTGATATCAAGGGATACAGTGAATGAGTTTTTGATGAGTCCCCAAAACTTCCTGAAAGGTATATTCATAGGGCCTAACTTTAAGGACAATAAGCCTAATGGTTTCATAGTGAGAAACATAACGAATGAGCACATATTAGCCAAGATAGGAATCAAAAGAGGAGATATTATTAAGAAGGTTAACGGAATAGAGATAAATAACGTGACAGATTACTATAACGCTATAAGATCTGTAACCCAGGGGGAAAACTTAACCATAACGATAGAAAGGGAAGGAAAGGAGATCGATATAGGATGCGAAATAAGATAGCCTTATTGATGGCTCTTTTTTTGACGCTATTCGCCTTTGAGACATTAGCCATACCTGGAGGAACAGGCTTTGAAGTTAAGGAAGAAGCGAAGAAAGCCAAAGGAACAGGATGGGTAACTTTTGACTTTAAAGATATCGATCTAGAGGTATTCATTAAATTCGTAGCAGAGATAACCGGAAAGAATATAATACTTTCGCCTGAGGTAAGAGGAAAGGTAACCGTGATATCCCCTAAACCCATTCCGATTAAGAACGTATACGATGTATTTCTCTCTATCTTGAGGCTTAACGGATTTACCGCGGTTAAGTCGGGCGAGTTTATAAAGATAATACCCCTTAAAGATGCGAGAGCGGAATTGGGAGATTTCCTAGAGGGAAAAATAAAGGTAGAGCCAGGTGATGAGCTTATCACACAGCTTGTATCCTTAAACTATGTGGATGCAAAGCTTGCAGCCGAAATGGTTAAGGTCCTTCTATCTCCTGTAGGAAGAATAGGGATATATCCTCCAACGAACACGATAGTTGTAAGCGATAGCTCTTCGGTGGTATCAAGAATAGTAAGGTCGCTTGAGGTTATAGATACTCCAGAGGAGGAAAGAAAGCTTGAGGTGTATAAACTAAAATATGCAGGAGCAAACAGCTTGGCCAAGAAGCTATTAAATATCATAAAGGAGGATAAAACCCAGACCAGGTTTGCCCTTAACACGGCGATGGTAATGCCTGATGAAAGGACAAACTCGCTTATACTTCTTGGAAGCGCTGCACAACTTCAAAGGATAAAGCAAATACTTCCTGACCTTGATAAGCCCGCTGAGGCCGGCTCTAACCTATTTAACGTATATAGACTTAAGAATGCAAAGGCTGAAGAGGTAGCGAAAACCTTGGAAAGCATAGTCAAGGCTACAGTAGAAAAGGGAGCAGATCCTCAGGATGCGGTAATCATATCCCCAAGCAAGGAAACTAACTCCTTAATAATAATGGCATCACCTGAAAGGTTCAGAATGCTTCTACCATTAATTCAAGAGCTAGACAAGCCAAGAAAGCAAATCCTAATAAAGGCGCTTATAGCGGAAGTCAACATGACCAGGCTTGAGCACAAGGGAATAGATTGGGCAACCATAGGCGGGATCATTGAAAGCGGCGTTTTGTATGGGGCATCCATATCTATGGGTGAGGGAGGAATACCAAGTGAAGCCATAAGCTTGGCTCAAGAGAAGAAAGCAACTGGAATAGTTTATGCCATAGTAAACCTGCTTAAGAAATATAATGCACTAAATATACTGTCTATGCCAACCCTTCTATGCACGGAAAACCAAGAGGCAAGCCTTCAAGTGGGCCAGGTTATACCACAGATTAAGTCGGCAGCAAGCAAGGTTGAGGATCCAACGGCGATAAATAAGGTTTATGAATATAAAGATGTGGGTATAATACTTAAGGTTACCCCCCATATATCTGGTGAAGAGACCCTGAGGCTTGATATAAAGCAGATAATAGAAGATGTGATAAGTCCAATAACATCAGAAACACCAGTAACCACGAAAAGAGAGATAAACACGACAACGGTTGTAAGAAGCGGACAGACTATAATGCTCGGAGGGCTAATTCAAAACGCCACGAAGAGAGTGGAAAGAAGGACTCCCGTTTTAGGATATATACCGTTAGTTGGAGAGCTATTTAAGACCAAGATAACCCAGTTTGAGAAGGTGAACCTTATAGTATTTATGACCCCTTACATAATAGAGAAGCCTGAAGATCTACAGAAGCTAACACAGGAAAGCCTCCTTGAACAGGAGGATGTTAAAAGAATCGAAGAATGGTTAAAAAAGCAAGGGGTTATAAGAGATAAATGATAGATTATAAGGAACTTGAGGGGATACTACACCTTAAGCTCTCTATAGATTTCTTAAAGAAAAATAAGATATGCCCCATATCCCTGAGGGATGGGACTTTAAAGGTAGCTATAAGCTCTTTCGAGGGACTTAAGGCAGCCAAAAGCTTAGGGGTTGAGCTTAACTTAGAAATAGAGCCTGTCTTAATAGATGAGAAAGAGATACTTAACGCAATAAGCTGGCTTTACGATGCAACCACTAAAAGCACCCTTCAAGAGGTTGAAAGGCTCGATGAGGAGAGAATCTCCCTCGAGGAGCTATCGGAAAGGCAGGATATAATAACCTCTGAGGACTCCGCTCCGATAATAAAGCTTGTGAACTCCTTAATATTTCAAGCAATTAAAGAGAGAGCCTCGGATATTCATCTTGAGCCTTACGAGAGAGAGCTTAGGATAAGATATAGGATAGACGGAATACTCTACGATAGATTATCCTTACCCAAGAAGCTTCACCCCCCTATACTTTCCAGGATCAAGGTTATGTCGAAACTAGACATAGCGGAGCACTTCATACCACAAGACGGAAGAATAGGAGTAAAGCTAACCGATAGAGAGATAGATATAAGGGTGGCGGTTATACCTACGCAATTCGGCGAAAGGGTTACCTTAAGGCTTCTTGATAAGAAGCAGGGATTGATAACCTTAAGCGAGCTTGGTCTTGACGAGGATGGGGAAAAGAAGTTAAGGAGGCTTATATCAACCCCTTACGGGATAATACTCGTCACAGGGCCTACGGGAAGCGGAAAGACTACAACCCTTTACGCTATCCTGCAAGAGCTTAAAACGCCAGAGGTAAATATAATAACTATAGAGGATCCGGTTGAATACGAGCTTGAGGGAATAAGCCAGATACAGGTTAACGAGAAAGCTGGGTTAACTTTCGCATCGGGTCTTCGCTCCATATTAAGGCATGACCCAGACATAATAATGGTAGGAGAAATAAGAGATAGGGAAACGGCAGAGATAGCGGTTCAGGCAGCTTTAACGGGTCACTTAGTCCTATCCACCCTTCACACAAATGATGCCCCAAGCGCGGTAACAAGGCTTGTAGATATGGGAATAGAACCTTACTTGGTATCCTCATCAGTAATAGGGGTGATAGCTCAGAGATTGGTAAGGAGAATATGCGGAAAATGCAGAGAAAGCTATGAGGAGGATCCAGAGGTATTAAGGGAAATGCGAATCGAAAAGGGAGTTAAGCTTTACAGGGGCAAGGGTTGTTCAAACTGCTTAAATACGGGATATTGGGGAAGAATTGCTCTCTTTGAACAGCTTGATTTTGACGAAGACTTAAGAAGGGAGCTTATAAGAACTCAGGATGCTAGCGTTTTAAGAAGGATAGCGATAGAAAAGGGAATGAGAAGTCTAAAGGAAGATGGGGTACTTAAGGCCCTTAAAGGGATAACCACACTCTCTGAGGTAATAAGGGTTGCGGGAAGATAAATGGCAGTCTTTGAGTATCAAGCTTATGGAAGAGACGGAAGAGGAATAAAGGGAACGATAGAGGCAGAATCAAAAAGCCAAGCACTAAGCAAGCTTAAGAGGGATGGCTTAGTAGTAGTTGAGCTTAAGGAGACAAGGAGAGTAGAAAAGAGAAAGAAGCTTACCCCTAACAAGGAAGAGATCTTGAACTTAGCCCACGGCCTCGGAGCTCACCTAAGGGCAGGAATCCCCCTTATAGAGGCCTTAAATATACTAATAGAGCAGACACCATCGAAGAACTTAAGAAGCGCTTTAATATCTATAAGGGAAGATGTTTCCGGAGGAAAGAGGCTCTATGAAAGCCTAAGCAACCACCTAAACTTAGATGAAAGCACCGTTGGATTGATAAGGGTTGGTGAGGAAAGCGGCTCCTTAGATGAGGTATTTGAGAGAATAGCTGAATTAAGAGAAAGAGAGATAGATGTGGTAAGGAAGATAACCAGCGCTCTCGTTTACCCGATGATAATGCTTGTTGTAGGAATAGGGGTTGTCTCCTTTCTCTTAGCCTTCGTTGTTCCCAAGGTGGTTACCCTATTTACGGAAAGCGGAGCTCGTCTTCCAGCGATAACGAGGCTTCTGCTCTTTGTAACCTCTTTCTTCAATGAAAACGGTTTATACCTTATCCTTATTTTACTTGGCTTGCTTTTAACGGTTCGATTTGGCGCTAGAAGCTCCAAGATAGGGGAGCGCTTAGACTCACTAAAGCTTAAGATACCTTTCTTTAAGAGGGTTCATACGCTTTACAACCTTTCTCTCTTTTGTGAAACGCTCAGAATCATGATTGAAAGCGGAATGAGCATATTAAGAGCTCTTGAAATAGCTAAGGGGGTTTTCAGTAATTCCATTTTCAGAAAAGCAATAGAAAAGACGATAGAAGATGTCAAGGAAGGGAAAAAGTTAGCGCTATCCTTAAGAGAAAGCAGGGTCTTTCCTCCAGATATGGTATACTTAATAGCGCTAGGGGAGGAAAGCGGAGAGTTAGAAAGGAGCTTAAAGCACTTAGCCTTAAACTACAATAGGGATCTATCATCGGCCCTATCTAAGATGACAAGCGCCTTTGAACCGCTTATGATCTTAGCCTTAGGTGGAGTTGTAGGATTCATAGTCATAGCTATACTTCTTCCCATATTCGAAATAAGCAGGCTGATAAGGTAAGAGAATAGACGATAAGGGGTGGTTAAATTTGAAGAAAAGAAAAAAGGGGTTTACCCTAATCGAGCTTATGGTCGTTATAGTTATACTCGGTCTCTTAGCTGGACTTGTCATACCAAGACTGGTAGGAAGAGGAGAGGAAGCAAAGGTTGAAATAGCTAAGATGCAGATAAAGGAGATAGAAACTGCCCTTGAGCTTTATAAGCTTGACAACGGTTTTTACCCAACTACCGAGCAGGGGCTTGAGGCCCTCGTTCAAAAGCCCACAAGCGAGCCCATACCTCCAAGGTGGAGAGAGGGAGGATACATAAAAAAGATACCCTTAGATCCATGGGGGAGGCCATATGTATATCTTTGCCCAGGGGAGCATAACAAGGATAGTTACGACCTATTCTCCTATGGGGCAGATGGAAAAGAGGGCGGAGAGGGGGTCAATGCAGATATAACCAATTGGTGAAAAGAAATGGTTTCACGCTAATTGAGATCACAATAGCCTTACTCATAATGGGGCTGTTTTTACATCTTTTAATCGCAAACTGGAGCGGGATCTTAAGCGAAAGCCGTCTTGAGTCCCAGGCAAAGATGATAAAGGCCTTTATAGAGTTTGCTCGAGAGGAAGCAGTCAATAAATGTATTAAGATAGAGTTAATTTTCAAAGAGAACGAGGTTAAAGCGATAAAAAGCGGTGGAAATGAAGATACTATAAAGAGCATCACTTTAGAAGGAGCAAGCTTTAAAATGGAGGGAGAAGAGCGGGTTTACATAGATGAGCTTGGGAAGATAAGCGGGAAAATCCCCCTTTTATTCTATGAAGGTAAAAGCATCGAATTTAAGATAGTCAACCCCATTCTAGGCATAGTTAGCTATGAGATAAAATAAAAAGGGCGCCTTTATATAAAGGCGCCCTTCTATAACTAACCCCTTAGAAGGTTATGTATGTGGTGAAGCTGAAGCGAGATTCATTCTGACGAATATCAAATCCGCTTGTCCAATTAACCCTTTGGAAACCAAACTCAAAGCTCAAAGAAGGAGTATATTGATAGAGGAAGGATAAGGAAAAGGAAGTAGCATCGGGAAGGTTTTCGCCCTTATAGTTAACGTTATAATATCTCTGCGTAGTTGATACCTTATCGCTCCATTGCTGGGTTAACTTGAGGAAGAATACATTTACATCATCAGCCACATATCCGCTTAAAACGGGAGAGCTAACCCCATTGATTTCACTCGTATCAATTAAGAACCCCTGAGCCTCTAAGTAGCTGTAAGGTTGGCTTGTCCTGTCAGTATAGAAGGCTCCCCTATCCATATGCATATATTCAGCAGTTAAAGATGTGAACTTAAGAAGGCTCTGATCTAGCGAAAGACCAAGCTTGTATATAATCGGCTTATCAACATACACTCCAGCGACATCAACCCTTCCGCCGAGGTCCTCGGAGATATACTGCCCGTAAAGCTTAAAGCCTTCAGTAAGATTGAAGGTGAAATCAACTCCATAAGCATAGGGATCAAGAGTTATACCAGGAGCAGTCTTCCAGCCCATATAGAACAAGCCAAGCCTAAATTTTTCGCCCATGAAGAAGTCTAAGCGACCACCATACTCAGCAACCTCATCACCATCGGAGTAAGCGTAGTATAAAGCGATGTCAACGGAACCGCTCTTCTTATTGAAGTATATTATAGGAGCATAAACCCTGTCGGTTAAAATAGCATCGTTATCAGAGTAAAGTCCTCTCTCCCCTTCCCAGTCCAAGACCCACTTACCTATGGTCATGTTAATATTCCACGGAAGAGCTATATCTGCATAGGCTCTTCCCACAACGACCCTACCTGTTTCGCCCTCAAAACGGAAGGTTACGGAGACTTTGTCATCGACCTGTTTGCTAGCATAAAGGTAAATTTCATCAAACTGGGCCGTCTGATAGTCTTTTGTTAAATTAAAGTAGTCTCCGCTATTCCAGTAGAAATATAGCTCCAGAGAACCGCTAAAGGCAAAGTTATTCAAGTTCTTCTCAACGGTAGCCAATCTCTTGTCGATCTTGTCAAGCTTAACGCCAAGGGCATTAAGCTCATCCTTAAACTCAACGATAAGCTTCTTCAATAGAGCAAGATCCTCCTTAGAGGCTTTCGTCTCATCAACCTTCGCCAAAGCTCTCGCTATGACCATCGCTATCTCGTAACGGGTAATGGGCTTCGTTCCCTGGAAGGTCCCATCGGGATAACCAACGACTATTCCGGCAGCGGAAAGCTTCTTTAAAGCATCATATGCCCAGTGATTCAAGGGAACATCAACAAAGGGGTTAGAAGCGTAAAGAGGGGTTACTATTAAAAACAGTGACAGAATCAGCATAATAGGTATTAAACGCCTCATCCCACATCCCTCCAAACACTCAAAAAAAGGGGCGCTCCTTAAAAGAAGCGCCCCTTGGATCTTTCAAAAAGCTTTCGCGCTTAGAATGTGATATAGGTCCTGAAGCGGAAGTGAGATTCATCTAAGAGGCCAGCTTTATTCTCGCTCCAGTCAGCAGAAGAGTAGATAAATTCAAAGGCAGTAGAAGGAGTATACTGGTACCTTAAAGCAACGGAGAAAGCAGTAACATCTGGAAGAGTATCATAGTCAACGGCATAATAGCGCTCGATCGTCGTTACCTTGTCGCTCCACTTCTGCATAAGCCTGAGGAAGAGAATATCCACATCGTCCTTCAACGCCCTATTCCATATAACATCAGTAGTTCCCTGCTTATAGCCATATTGCAAGAAGTCCTGCCTGAACACGCCAACGCCGTTCCAGTCATTCCCAGCACCAGGAGCTCCACCATATATACGAGTATTGGCAAATGCACCCTTATCAGCATGGAAGTACTCAGCAACCAAGGATGTGAATCCTATGACGCTCTGATCTATACTAACGCCTACCTTGTAAATGGTAGCATTGTCAACGCTCTCTCCTCCTATAACAAATGCGCCACCTAAGTCCTCATTGAAGTATTGACCATAAACCCTAAAGCCTTTCATGAAGTTAACGGTGAAATCTATACCGTAAAGATAAGGATTATCAACCAATGGGAATCTATCGGCATCCGTTATCCAACCCAAGTAAAGAAGACCCACTCTTATCTTATCATTAAAGTAGAGATCCAGACGTCCGGCATATTCAGCAGTCTCATTACCATCATCATAAGCATAGTAAACCATTCCCTTAGCTATACCAAAGTCCTTCTTTAACATGATAACTGGGTTCCAAAGGCGATCGCTTACCACAGCATCGTTATCAAAGTATAAACCAAGGGCTCCCTCCCAGTCATCCAGGTACTTACCTAAGGTCATCATAACATCCCATGGAAGCTTAATATCAGCCCAAGCTCTGTCTGCAGCTACAACGTTAGCCGTTCCTCCAACGGTCCTATGAGCATCAAAACGGAAAGCTATACCCACATTATCATCTACCTGCTTTCTAACCCAAAGACGCGCCCTGTGAACAAAAGCATCTTGATAGTTATTTTGCTGCAGAGCATCATACCAATCTCCACTATTCCATACAAAATCAACCCTCAACTCTCCACTAAATCTGAAATTGCTCAAGTTCTTCTCAACGGTAGCTAATCTCTTGTCGATCTTGTCAACCTTAACGTTAAGGGCATTGAGCTCATCCTTAAACTCAACGACAAGCTTCTTCAATAGAGCAAGATCCTCCTTAGAGGCCTTCGTCTCATCAACCTTCGCCAAAGCTCTCGCTATGACCATTGCCATCTCGTAACGGGTAATGGGCTTCGTTCCCTGGAAGGTCCCATCGGGATAACCAACGACTATTCCAGCAGCAGAAAGCTTCTTCACAGCATCATATGCCCAGTGATTCAAAGGAACATCGACAAAGGGGTTAGAAGCTAGTGCCGGAACTGCCAACGCTAAGACAGCCACCAAAACGGCTACAACAGTATACTTTTTCATCCACGCACCCTCCTTTTTCTCGATTTTTGCTTCTCCCTCTTTAGAGCTTCCTCTAAGGAGCAGTTCCGGGAGGAAAAGAAAGCAAGTATCCCCTGTTTCCTTGCTTCCTCCTCTTTTAAATCCACCCTCTCTGCTTCCTTTAAAGAAGCCCTCTAAAGAGGGACAGCTTAAAAGCCTTAAATCTCCTTTCCCTTTCCCCTCCTGTAAAGCTTTGAAAGAAGCTTCACCTCCTTTCCGCTTAGCGGAAGGAAAAGCAAGGAGATAGGCCTTTCTCCTTTATTTGAGCTTTCAAGGTGCATACTTTAAGTATAGCTTTTAACCATCTCTATTATAATTAAAGATTTCCAAATTGACAAGGGGCATCGCTTAAAAAGTTTTTTGATATAATCTAAAACATGGAGAAACTATATCTCGCTTTACTCTACCTCCTCTTTATTATACTTATATACCAAGAAAGAAAAAAACTCAAGAGGATAACGCTAAATTTTTTAAAAGATAGGAGAGGGTGGATAACGCTCCTTTTAGGGGCGTTAATCGCCTTGATCCTAGTTGATGGAAAGCCCTTGATGTATAAGAGTGAAATCATAATTAAAGTGGGAGAAAAGATCGGGAACGGAAACTACCTAATACCAACTTTAACTACTTTAACCTATTCAAGCTACCTTTTAAACTTAAATAAAGCAGGTGACGCTCTAAAGGAGGCATTAATATCAGGTGCGCTTTCAGGTATAATAGCTGATGTGATAAAGGTGGGGACCTCAAGAGGAAGACCCAGAGTTAGCGAACCCTTTAGCTGGTTCAACTATGATAGATTCCCAGATTCTGAATACTGGTCCTTCCCCTCAGGTCATACGGCTCTTGCGGCTGGCGCCTCCTTCTCACTATATTTAAAATTTAGAGGGGCTCTAAAGTTATTCTTTCTAGTGCCTCCTGTGCTAACCGCCTTAAGCAGGATAATGACCTTATCTCACTGGCCCAGCGATGTGATATTCTCTCTTATTTTAGGCTTTTTAATAGCGAAGGGAGGAGAAAGATGGTGTGGAAAATAATTTTTTTAACGGTAGCAATTATAGCAACGATAACGCTCTACCCGGTTTTAGACATGGATGAGGCCTGGTACTCAAGCGTATCTTTGAGGATGGCTAAAACTGGAAACTGGCTTATACCAAACTTCAACGGAGAAATCTTTCCCACAAAGCCACCCTTATGGTTCTGGATAACTGGAGGAATCTTTAAGCTTTTCGGAGAAAGCGAGTGGGGAGCCAGAATAGGCTCGCTTATATTCACCTTACTTACTGCATATCTTCTCTATATATGGGGCGAGAGAAGAAAAGTAGAAGCGCACCTTATATATCTTTCCTCCCTTTTACCTGTCTTAATAGCTTGCGTAGGAAGAATGGATGCTCCAATGGTGTTCTTCTTAACCTTAGCTTTCTTTCTAGGACATAGAAGGAGATGGACCTTAGCAGGAATATCTTTAGGACTTGGAATACTTTCAAAAGGACCTGTAGTTCTCATAATATGGGGAGTAAGCTTCTTAATCTACTCGATTTTATACGACAGAAAGGCCCTTAAGGGAATAGTACTCTCTGGTTTCCTATCCATACTGGTTGGAGGAAGTTGGTTCGCTCTACTTTACTTAAAAGGTATGGAGGATGTGGTTAAGCACTTTTTGCTTCACGAAAATATAGAGAGAGTGAAAACCGGGCTTGAGGGGCACACGGGACCGCTTTACTACTACATTCCGGTTCTGCTTTTAGGAGTTATACCTAATATGGGAAGGCTATTTAAGAGTCTATCTTATTGGAACGAAGAAAACGCCTTATTCTATATATGGTTTTTAACTACAATGGTAATGTTTACGATAGCCCAGACCAAATTACCTCATTATATACTGCCGGCTTTTCCAGCCTTAGCATTAATGATGGAAAGAGAGAGGGAAGGGCTAATCGATTGGCTCTCAGGTGGAATCTTAATCCTTATTCCGCTTTTTATAATGTACTACTTTAAGGAAAACCTACCAGGGGAGCTTAAGAGAGGGCTCTTTATGAGCATCTTCGCGATTTTAGCTGTATGGGGATTAAGCTTTTACTTTAAGGATTTAAGGAGGCTTATCTCAAGTTTATTCGCCTTATCCCTCGCGATACTCGTTTTAAACCCCTTTAAGAACTTTTATCCCCACTATCAAGCTGGGCTTTTCGCGAAGGAAAAAGGAATTGAACTTACCGCAAAAAGAGAAGCATTAGCTCCCTCCACAGTATTCTACTATGGTAGGGATATCCCTGTTAACAAGGAAGGAAAGTGGATATTAAGCTACGAAAATGAAATAAAGGGATATAAGGTTATTTTCGAAAGTGAAGGATTCTCATTATATAACGGTAAGTGGGTTAAGCTCAGGATATTCGAAAAGCAATGAGAGGGCTCACATCAATAGTTATACCAATATATAATGAGAGGGAAAACATAGGGGAGCTTTATGAAAGGCTTAAGGGGGCTCTATCCGGTCTTAACTACGAGATAGTTTTCGTTGATGATGGTAGCAAGGATGGAAGCACAGAGATTATAAGGGATATAGCATTAAAGGACGAAAGGGTTAAGGGAGTAATCCTTAAGAGAAACTACGGACAGACATCTGCCCTATCGGCAGGGTTTGAGATAGCCAAAGGAGATGTAATTATAACTATGGATGGAGATCTTCAAAACGATCCAGAGGATATACCTTTACTGCTTCAAAAGATAGACGAAGGATACGATGTAGTAAGCGGTTGGAGAAAGGCTAGAAAGGATCATTTCCTTAAGAGAAAGCTTCCATCAAGTATAGCTAACTGGATAATATCGAGGATAACCGGGGTTAAACTCCACGATTATGGATGTACTCTAAAGGCATATAGGAGGGAAATTTTAGAAGATCTAAGCCTTTACGGGGAGCTACACAGGTTCATTCCCGCCTTGGCCTCCATGAACGGAGCCAAGGTTACAGAAGTCATTGTAAAACATCATCCGAGAAAGAGAGGGAAGTCAAAATACGGCCTTGAAAGGATCCCCAAGGTCCTACTTGATACCCTTCTGGTTAAATTTCTTTTAAGCTATAGAACGAGACCTATTCACCTTTTAGGCGGTTGGGGGTTAATAGGCTTCTTTGCTGGTTTCCTAATAGCGCTTTACCTTTCCATTCAAAAGCTATTTTGGGGAATAGAGTTATCAAGAAGACCTATGCTACTTTTAGCGGTGCTTCTCATGATAGCGGGAATTCAGCTCATTTCAACGGGCCTGATAGCGGAGATGCTTATGAGGACCTATTACGAATCTCAAGGGAAAAAACCTTACCAGATCAAGGAGATATTAAGTTGCGAAAGAAAGGACTTTACATAGCATCAGGTATAGGAATAACCGCAATAACGCTGTACTTTTTGCTAGAAGAGAAGACCTTAATAGATGCTTTAAGGTTGTGGAGGCTTTCCGGAATAAAAGGTATCATTCCAGCCTTTGTACTTTATATTATAACTTACCTATTAAGGGCAGAAAGATGGAGGGTTCTTCTACCGCAAAAGATTAAAGGAAGGGAGCTTTTCAATATAGTGGCTGTTCATACCGCATTCGCTAATATTCTTCCCGCCAAATTAGGTGAGCTTGCATTTCCTGCATTACTTAAAAGAAAGGGAGTTGGACTAATAGTAAGCGGAAGCCTCCTTCTATTAGCAAGGGGGATGGATGCGCTTTGCCTTTTAAGCCTTTTAATTTTAATAATTTATCCTTCGCTAGGAGCTATCCTGATCTCCTTTCAGTTTGGCTTCACTTTCTGGGGATTTAGAACCATCGAGAGGCTATTTAAAGCGGTTTTAGTTGTACCAAAGCTTAAAGAAGTCTACTCTAAGGGCTGGGAAAGGTTCGGCAAAGAGGATCTCCTTAGAGCCTTGGGTTTGACCTATTTTATATGGGTTGCAAAGGGGGCTGGAATAGCCTGTCTCTTAGCTTCATCAGGGAGATTAAACTTCTTTCAAGCTTTTAAAGGCTCAATCGGAGCTGAATGCTCCTTTTTGATCCCCCTTTCTGGCTTTTTAGGGCTTGGAAACTACGAGCTTGGCTGGATCATAGCCTCCGGAAGCAAGCTTGAGGAGGCTTTCTTTGCCCATTCGTTTTTGATCTTATCCTCGATCATCATAGCCATCATATGCTCGCTAACCTCTTTGAAAACGTCATCAACAGATATAGAAGACATGCATGGACGCACACCATAAGGCTTAATAGCGAAACAGGGGCGATCCCTATAATAACAGGGTGAACAGGGTAAAAACTTATATATTCCTTTAACCATGCCTGGAGGGGCGAAGGGTATCCAGCGAAACGGATTCGCTAATCCAAAGAGACCGACACACCTTTTACCTAAAGCAGAGGCAACATGAAGAGGACCGGCATCAACACCTATGTGAATGTCAACAAGAGAGAGCAAGGCTATAAACTCCTCGACAGAAGTTTTACCAGCGGTATTTATAGAAGGATAGAGAATCCTGCCTAGGGCATCAGCATAATCAACCTCGCTGGAAGAACCTATTATAAGAAAGCTACCACCATAAGCTTCACGTATCCTATCCCCTAAAAGCTTCCAGCTTTTTATCCCCCATCGCTTTATTACTCCATCCCCTGAAACGCCAATAGAAAAGATAGGTCTTTCAGGGTTCTTTAAGAATTTCTCATATACCGCAGACTTAAGATTCTCGGGAATATAGAGGCAAGGATAAGGAATTTCCCTTATTCCAAGGGGCTCAAGAACCTTAGCTCTTATTAAGCTCATAGAATTAAAGGCATATTTATTATTAAAGCCGAACATAACCTCTCGAGGCATATACTCGCTCTTCCTATTTAAAAAGATTCCCCTACCCTGAGTGGGGGAACCCAATCTATCTTTACATCCCGCAAGATAAAGCAATAATCCCTCTCTGAAGGAAAAATTAGTGGCAACTCCAAGGTCAAAACCATATTTCCTTAACCTCTTAACTATATCAAGCCATCCCTTTAATCCCCTGTGCTCTCCTTTATAGTCGTAAACTTCAACTTCATCAACATAAGGACAAAGCTTCGCCACGCTTTTAACCTCTCCCACAACTACAGCCACTATCATCGAGTCAGGAAACGCTCTCTTTAACGCTCCCATTACGCTTGTTGAAACTACAAAATCTCCTATATGAGCGAGCTCAACCACGAGTATCTTCACGAGGCTTGCTTTTCCACCTCCTATGTATCCAAAGCCATTGAGAGGGACGCTTTAGGATCTCTTCCTCTATCATTGAGCTTATAGTAAGAGCAAGCTCAAGCTCATTTTTACCTACAGGATATATAGGAGGATAAAACTTAGCTACATGATATAAAGAGGCCTCTCTATAGGTAAAAAAGGGAATTAGCGGAACGTTAAGCCTTAAGGATAGAGTAAAAGCGCCTCGAGGAGTTGAGGAAAGCCTACCCATAAAGGGAACGAATATGCCTTGAGGACCTTCATCTTGATCCACTAGTATAACAAGAATTTCACCCTTTTCAAGGCATCTTACACACTGCCTTAACATGCCATCTTTAGGGATAAGCTTGGCCCCAAAATTCTTTCTAATCTTCCCTATGTATTCAGCGAAGAACGGGTCGCTCGGAGGCCTAACTATAACGTTTATGGGAAGACCAAGGGAAGAAAGATAGGCCAAGGTAAGCTCCCAGTTTCCAAAGTGGGCAGAAACCATTATTCCTCCGCCCTTCACGTGCTCCAACCCCTCTAAGATATAAAGCGTCTGAAGCTCCTCGGCCTTCATCCTCTCGAGGCTCATAACCTCAAGAACGCTCATTCCCAAGTGCTCAAACAATCCTTTAAGGATTTCAAACCGCCTATCTCTAAGAATCCCACCAAAAGCTAAAGATATATTCTCCAGAGCTATTTTCTTTCTTCTCAAAAATAGGGGAAGATAATAAAATAGCCTTCCTAACCTTTGTCCATATCTTTGGTTTTCCTCAAAGGTAGACCTTAAAGCCCTTTCTCTAACCCTATTAAAAAGCCAATGGAGAAAGCTCATTTACAGCCTGAAGCACCTCCTCAACGGATATAGAAAGCATGCATAACTTTGACGGACAGGACCTTCTCCTACAGGGATTACAACCAACTAGGTTGTGTATTACCTTAACCTTCGGGCCCCAGGGAGAGTTCCTCCAAGGAGGAGTTGGACCGAAAAGAGAGATAGTTGGAATACCTAGGGAAGCGGAAAGATGGGTTGGGCCGGTATCAACCCCTATGGCAAGAGTACACATGCCTAAGAAAGCACAAGCCTCAGCTAAAGAAAGCCTACCCCCAAGGTTTAAAACACCTGGGATGTTAAAATTCATCGCATCGCTTCCACCTATTATAACAGGATAAAATCCGAGATCGAGAAGAGCCTTAGAAAGCCTCTCCCACCTCTCCAAGAGCCAGGTTCTGGAGCTCCAGGTAGTTGCTGGAATTAAGGCCACAACCCTTCGAGATAGGACTTCTCCATAATCTCTTAAAACCCTTTCCCTGACCTCTTGAGGAACATGAGGTCCTGCAAATGGAGCTTTAGGGATACTCAGATTAGTAAAGTAAAACCTTATAACATCGAGATATCTTTCAGCAACGTGAACGCTTTCAGGCCTTGATGGAACCCTCTTTAAAAGCAACGGGTTACCCTCAGAGGCATCAGGAAAGGTGAGCTTCACAGGAGACTTAATAAAAAGGGAAATTAAAGCGCTCTTCAAGTCCCCCTGGAGGTCAAAGAGAACATCCACATCTAAAACCCTTAAGGCGCTTATAAGCTCCCTTACACCTCTTAGGAAGAAAGACCACCTAAAGCTCTTTAAAAGCAGCTTTAAGTGGCCTTTCTTAACTTCTATTAATCTCTTTATCCTCGGATCTCCTTCAAGAAGCGCTCGAAAGGCCTCATCTACCACCCAGTAAACCTCAACTCCATCAATGGAACTTAAAACCTCAAGAGCAGGGAAGGAGTGAACTATATCCCCAAAGGAGCTAAGCTTTAAAACTAAGGCCTTCAAAGAACCTCTTTAGCCACCTCCATGAAAGAGGTAACTATCTTATCAAGCTTTGCTCTATCCATCTTAGCGCTTATATCAAGGCTTAAGGCCCTATCAAGTATAGAGCTTGAGCGAGCGTATTTTTCAGGCGAATAGTCTTTTCTCAGAAGCTCGTTAAACTTACAGCCAAAGGGACACTTATAGGCAAACATACTCTTCTGCTCCCTCATATGCTCCCAATTAGGAACGAAGTGCCAACGATTAGAACCAAGGTGAGCGGTACCTATTCCCCTATTGGATAAGCCCTCCTTAAAGGCTAAGGCCTTCTCTTTTGAGGGCAGGAAGACGGTCAAAGTGGAAGCTATCTCACCCTCCGGATCGGGTATCTCCCTGAAGGAAATCCCTTTTATCTCAGCTATTCTCTCCTTAAGGTATTTTTTATTCTCCCTATGTCTCCTTATAACCTCATCCATCTTAGATATCTGAGCTAACCCTAAAGCCCCCTGAAGCTCATTCATCCTAAAATTGAAACCTATACAGTATCGCTTTTCCAAAGCCCTTGGGACGCTCATATCGTGTACATGGCCATGATCGTGATAGCAATCTGCCTTAAAGAACAAGTCGTAATCGTCAGTTATTACCATTCCTCCCTCCCCAGTAGTTATGGGCTTATAGAAGTCAAAGCTAAATGTCCCAAAATGGCCAAAGGTCCCAAGCTTTTTCCCTTTAAAGGTGGCACCGCAGGCCTGGGCGTTATCCTCTATCAAATAAATGCCATACTTATCAGTTATCTCCTTTATCCTATCTATCTTAGCCTGAACCCCAGTCATGTGAACCGCTATAACCGCTTTAGTCTTATCGGTTATATTCTTCTCTATATCATCCGGATCGATGTTTAAGGTTTCATCTATGTTTACGAAAACGGGAATAGCTCCACAATCAAGTATAGCCTCAGGTGTAGCAACGAAAGTGAAACAACTCGTTATGACCTCATCGCCGGGACCTATTCCCAAGGCGGCTAATGCAACCTTCAAAGCAGCGGTCCCAGACATAACGCCTAAAGCATACTTCGAGCCCATATATTCAGCAAACTTCTTTTCAAACTCCTTAACCGCAGAGACACCGAGCATCTGCTCAGAAGCATACCTGTGTAATATCCCTCTATCAAGTACCTTTATTACTTCCACTATCTCCTCTTTGCCAAAGAACTCGCTACCAGGCATTAAAATCCCTCCTCCCTTCCGAAGTTGTAAACATCACGATAGATATTGTATATCTCCTCGTAACCTATTCTACGAGGGTTATTGGCCAAGGGTCGATCCACCTCAAGAGCAGAAGCAGCCAACCTTGGAAGGTCTTCTTCAGGAACACCTAAAGAGGCAAGATTAACTGGAATGTTTAAGTCATAAAGAAGCTTAAGTAAAGCATCGTAAACTGCAAAGGCAGCATCTCTTGGTGACATGTCCTCCACGTTCTCACCTAGTATGGAAGCAACGGTAGCGTATTTCTTAGGCGAAGCTATAGCGTTATACAAAGATACATGAGGAATCAAAACGGCGTTCGCAAGACCATGCCCTATACCATAAAAGGCACTTAAAGGATAAGACATAGAGTGACAAGCTCCAACACCTGCATGAGATAGAGCAATACCTGCAAGGAAGCTTCCAAAGAGCATTCCCTCCCGAGCTTCAAGGTTATCCGGGGCGGAGTAAGCGAGCCTTATATTCTGAGAGATGAACCTTAAAGCCTCGAGAGAGAATAACTCACTCATCATGTTAGAGGACTTAGCAACATAAGATTCGAGAGCGTGAGTTAAGGCATCCATACCCGTTGAAGCAGTAAGAGAGGGCGGCAAAGATATGGTAAGCTCAGGGTCAAGTATAGCAAGATCAGGAATTATGTACGGGCTGTTTATACCGCCTTTCTTCCTTTCGTCGAATATAAAAACTGCGGTTGGTGTAACCTCGCTACCCGTCCCAGCCGTTGTAGGTATCGCTACTATGGGAAGACCCTTTCTAAGAACTTTATTTACACCGATGTAGTCTCGAGCTTTACCACCGCTTGAGGCTACCACGCTTGCCCCTTTAGCCACATCTATGGAGCTTCCTCCACCTATACCTATAACTAGGACGCACTCTTTAGCTAACTCGCCAGCCTTATCCGCCTGCTCCACGCGAGGCTCAGGAGTAACCCCATCATAGATAAGATATTCTCTGCCTGATCTTTCAACCTCCTTAATCAGGTCCTCAACTATCTCACTTCTAGCTAAATTCTCATCGGTTACTATTAACACCTTGCCAGGAGGAAAACTCTTAAGCTCCTCGGGAAGCTTCTTTAAAGACCTTGTCCCAAAGACCACCTTACCAGCCGTCTTAAAGACAAAGGGTTTAATCTCAAACACCTCCTATAAGCTCATTTACAACACTCAAATATTTATTCGCGATCCCTTTAAAGGAGCTTAAAGCTCCATTTAAGGAGGAAGATATCTCTTTAAGCTTATCTCTATCAAGAAGTAGAGCCTTAACCTTCTTATAAAGATCATCCTCATCCTTAACGGGAAAGCCCGCACCGATCTCCTGAAGAAATTGGCTTTCCTCAAGAAAATCGTTAACATAAGGACCATAAAGAACAGGCTTCCCCCAACAAGCGGGCTCAATAAGATTATGTCCTCCTAAGGGGACCAAACTTCCACCGCAGAAGGTAACTGTAGCAGCAGAGTAAAGCTTAAAAAGCTCACCCATAACATCCCATAAGACAACCTTCGAGCTAGGGTTAACGCTCCTTAAGGAAAAGCTTAAACCATATTCTGAAAGAAGCCTTGCTACCTCAGGAACCCTTCTTATGTGTCTTGGTACTAAGGCTAACCTAAGGTTAGGAAATTCCTCCAAAAGCCTCTTGTAAACCCTTATAACTACCTCCTCTTCGCCCTCATGGGTGCTTCCACAAACCCATAAGGGCTCATCAGCAAGGGATATCACCCTTTTCATTTCCTCTGGAAAGGAATCTTTCATCTCTTCTAAAACGGTATCATACTTCAAATTTCCCATAACTTCAACACGATTAGGGCTAGCGCCAAGCTCAATAAACCGATCCTTATCCTTCTGAGTTATAGCACCTATAAAGTCAAAGGAGGAAAGAACCTTCCCTAATAAGGAAGAAATAAGCTTGTAGCTACCGTAAGATCTATCAGATATCCTTCCATTGGCAAGGATAAGCTTAACTCCCCTTTTCTTTAAGGTGGTTATCATTAAGGGCCAAAGCTCCGTCTCCATAACTATATAAAGGGAAGGCTTTATCCTATCTATGGCTCTTTTGACAGACCAGGGGAAATCCCAGGGGTAAAAAAATATCTCCTTAACTCCGCTATCTTTAGCCACAGAGTATCCGGTTGGGGTAGTTACAGATAGGCAAACCTCCTTAAGTCTCTTAAGCAAAGGCAGAGCAGATTTAACCTCCCCGACGGAAACAGCATGTACCCATATCCTCTTCCCTTTCGGGGGCGGTAAGGAGACATTCCCCATCCTCTCCTCAAACCCTTGAGAGTAACGCTTTCTTAAGTAAGGATAAAGAGGCAAAAACAGAGCGCTTCCTAAAAGAGAATAGAAAAGCATCTTTAAGCTATCCCCGCCTTTAAAAGATCATGAATATGAACTATTCCCACGATATTATTATCCCCATCAACTACGGGAAGAACGGATATCTCGTGTTTCTCCATAAGGGCTAAAGCCTCAGCGGCAAGCTTACCCACCAGTATTCTCTTTGGATTCCCTATCATAACCTCGCCAACCTTCTTATCAAGAAGAGAATACCCGAACCTCTCAAGAAGCCTTCTTAAGTCTCCATCCGTGAGTATGCCAGCCAGCTTCCCTTCCCTTTCCACAAGTATAGTTCCAAAGCCTTTGGAGGTCATCTCAAACAAAGCATCCTTTAACAAGGTATGCTCTTTAGCTAGAGGAATCTCCCTGCCAGTATGCATTACATCCTCAATCCTAAGAAGGAGCCTGCGACCTAAGCTCCCATCGGGATGAAACATAGCAAAGTCCTCTTTACTTAATCCTCTCATCCTCGCTAGAAGTACCGCTAAAGCATCTCCTAAAGCGAGCATAACCGTTGTGCTAGAGGTAGGAGCAAGCCCCAAGGGACAGGCCTCCTGAGTAACGGAGGTATCTAAAACCACATCTGCCTCCCTAGCTAAGGTGGATGTCATCTTACCGGTGAAAGCTATTATCTTAGTCCCAATTCTCTTAAAATAGGGAATGGCAAGCAGAACTTCCCTAGTTTCACCGCTATTAGAAAGTATCAAAGATATATCCTCTCTTTTAACCATACCTAAGTCTCCATGAAGCGCTTCAGCAGGATGAAGAAAAAAGGAAGGAGTACCTAAAGAAGATAGCGTAGCAGCGATCTTTCTTCCTATAAGCCCTGACTTCCCCATACCCATAACCACAACCCTGCCAGAGGAGGAATATATCAACTTTGCCGCCTTAACTATCTCCTCCCCAAGCCTTGCTCTTAAGTTTAATATTTCTTGAGCCTCAAGTTCCAAAACCCTTTTAGCCTCTTCAAGGAACTTTAATTCATCCATAGTCAAGCTTCCTTATCCTCCCCCGCTAATATTAATTTTTCAGATCAGACATTCCCCCTTGATCAACCTACATCGATTATATCAAAAAGATAAAACTTTCTCTAAAAAATATCTGTGAAGCCTAGTATCATCAGCTAACTCAGGATGAAAGGTCAAGCCTATTAAGTTTCCTTGCTCTATCCCAACAACCTCTTCCTCTAAGAAAGCTATAGGTTTAACCCTATCAGAAAAGCTTAATATCTTAGGAGCCCTGATGAAGACTCCCTTAAAGGGTCTCTCATCAAAAGAAAGCTTAAGAGGAGCTTCAAAGCTATCTACTTGACGACCATAAGCGTTCCTACCAACCTTTGCGTCCAGGACGGAAAAGGTCTTCTGTCCATCTATTCCTCCCTCTATCTCTTTTGCAAGCATTATTACCCCTGCACACGTACCCATAACGGGAAGGCCCCCAAGGATAAGCTCTCTCAATCTATCAAACAAACCATCCCTTAAAAGAAGCTTGAAAATGGTTGTACTTTCACCTCCAGGGATTATAAGCCCTTTTAATCCATGAAGGTCTTCCCTTTTCCTAAAAGGGAAGACCTCTCCATCTATTTTAAGTTCCCTTAAGGCTCTCAAGGTAATATCTATATGCTCAGTCACATCTCCCTGAAGCGCAAGAACCCCTAACCTCATAGACCTCTTTCCTCCATTCTCACCGCTAATCTCTCTATCTCAAGTCCTCTCATCGGCTCACCTAATCCCTTACTCACCTCTGCTAAAATCTCAGGATCATCGTAATGATTTACCGCATCAACTATAGCCCTTGCCATCTTCTCAGGATCTGAGCTCTTGAATATACCGCTTCCGACGAATACTCCATCAACTCCCATCTGCATCATCAAAGCGGCATCAGCAGGAGTAGCAATTCCTCCCGCAGCGAAGTTAACCACAGGAAGCCTTCCGAGCTCCTTTATCTCAAGAAGTATGCCGTAAAGGCCCTCCACTATCTCCTCATAGGTGTACTCACCATAGATCGGCTCATTATCAAGGACCTTCCTCTCCAAACCGCTAATTTCCCTAATCTCAAGGGCAAGCCTAAGGTATGGTTCAGCAAACGCTTTAGCCACTCCCCAAAGCTGTTCATCAGTCATCCTTCTTATAAGCCTTATGTTCTCGTTCATCAAACGAACGTGCTTAACAGCCTCAATTATATTACCTGTTCCGGCCTCACCCTTGGTTCTTATCATCGCAGCCCCTTCCCATATTCTTCTTGTGGCCTCTCCTAAGTTTCTCGCTCCACAAACAAAAGGAACCTTAAAGCTCCTTTTATCTATATGGAAGTACGGGTCAGCCGGAGTCAAAACCTCGCTTTCATCTATCATATCAATTCCAAGAGCTTCAAGAGCTTGAGCTTCAGCAAAATGTCCGATTCTTGCCTTAGCCATAACGGGAATGGTAACCGCATCCATTATCTCTCTGATCTTCTTCGGATCAGCCATCCTCGCCACACCGCCAGCAGCTCTTATATCCGCAGGAACTCTCTCAAGAGCCATAACAGAAACCGCTCCGGCCTCCTCAGCAATGCGCGCCTGTTCCGCATCAGTGACATCCATTATCACTCCACCCTTTACCATCTTAGCGAATCCTCTTTTAAGCCTTTCGGTTCCCTTCTCTTCTATAACTCTAAATTTCAATGCTACATCACCTCCACCCTCTATATTATCCCTTTTAAGCGAGATTATAACACAATTATGTTATAATACCCTTAAGGAGGTGGGGAATATGAAACGCCTTATAATTTTAGCAGTAACGATTTTACTGGCTTGCGGACCTGCCATTGGATCGACCCCTCCAAAGGATCCGCTGGCCTTTTTCCCCCAACCTAAAGGAGATGAGTTTCTACTATATCTTGAGATAAATAATTTTTCTTTCTTCCTAGATATATCAGAGGGGCAATGGTTTCATAACCTTTTAGTTAACCTTGGAGACCTCAAGGAGGAAGACATAGTGGCCATTCATGCAGCTATAGGAGTTTTAAGAACGTTCCTGAAGGAAGCCTCCATAGTAGCTTATCTCAAATCACCAGAGATAAACCTTATGGGGAAGGAGCGAAACGTAAAAGCAAAGGTATTTACAATACTTCGCACCAAAACCAATCCTAAAGTGATAGTTAAAGCCTTAGATATGAAGTTAGAGCAAGAGGGAAACATAGGCAAATTCAACTTAGAAAGATATACGCTTTATGCTTACTTAGATGAAAGCTATGCAATAATTAGTAACGATAAAGCAGCACTTAAAATGTTAGTTAGCCCCATAAGGCTCAAGCTCCTAAAGATATGGGAGGAGGATACTACTATACCGATCCCAAAACATGAGAAAGGGGATCTTTACGCCTTTATAAAAGCTCCTAAAGATAAGAACCTATTAAAAGAGCATATAGAGATACTTGGAAAGGCAGAGAAGAGCTCTTTTGTATTAAATGTAAACGTTAAGGAAAGAGGCACTACTCCAATAGCTTTTAATCCTCGACCCCTCTATACTCAGATACCTGGAAAGGGAAAACCCCTTATCTTGGGAGCTCTCTCTTTAGATGGGAGCGTTATAATCTCCATGCTTAAGTTGGCTCTCCCCCCGATAACGATACCAGCCATGCTTACTCCTTTATCAATAACTGAAGATGAGCTCACCAAGCTATTAACAGGAAGATTATACTTAGTGATAGGCGGAGAGAGCAAGATCTTTGAGATCCCTTCTATAGGACTATACCTTTACTTTCTAAGCGATCTTCCCCCAGAGGAGCTATCGCAGATCTTTAAGAAGGTAATGGGGGGAATTATGGGGAACCTAGGCTTAGAGGGAATTATAAAGATAGATAATATGCCTGGATGGGATGCGTTATGCACATCAAACCTGCCAATGGATCTTATGATAGGCCTAAAGGGAAGAGAGATAATAATTGGTATAGTTTCCCCTGAAACCTTATCCTCAAAGGTAGAGCTGGCAAGCCATGTTGAAGATATACTTAAGTCTTCAAATTTATCTTTCCTTTATATAAATATAAGCGAGTTAAAGACTTCCTTAAACAAATTATTAGAGCCTATTCAAAATCTCTCTGGGGAGAAAGACGCAGAGGAAACTGAAAAGCTTCTGCTTGTTATACCTCCTTGGAAAGAAATAATCGGAAGAAGCTTAGATCAGAGAAGGGGGGAAATAAGGATAATATATTAGACTATGAAAGAACTCAAAGGATTAAAGGTAGAGCTATCAAGGGGAGAGATAAAGGAAGAGTACGTTCCAGGTGAAGTAGCTCTAAGGTATATAGGGGGAAGGGGTATAGGAGCCTATCTCTATCTTAAAGAGAAGGAAAATGAGGAGGAACCTATAATAATAGCCCTAGGGCCTTTAACAGGCTCGCCTTTACCCTCCACAGGTAGGGCAAGCCTTACAACCCGCTCACCTCTAACAGGGACCATCCTTGATTCAAACATAGGTGGAAACTTCGGAACCCTTTTAAGAAGGACAGGCTATAGCTTCTTGATAATCAGAGGAAAAGCGAGCTCACCTGTTTATCTACTTGTAACTGATAAATCGGTCAGAATAGAGGATGCCTCAAATTTATGGGGTTTAGATACCTTAACAACTTCAGAAAGGATAAAAGAAATCTACGGTAAAAGGCTATCCGTTATCTCCATAGGCCCTGCGGGAGAAAAGGGAGTAAGATTTGCAAATATAATGGAAGACGGTAAAAGAGCCTTTGGAAGGGGTGGAACGGGAGCAATATTAGGAGAAAAGAAGCTTAAAGCGATAGCAGTAACAGGGGATAAAGATATCGAGATACACGATAAGGAAAGGTTTTCAAGCGCTAAATATGAGATAATAAGGCCTTTAACCACACATCCCTTAACATCAAAGCTACTTCCAGAACTCGGAACGGCAGGGACGATGAGGGTTATAAACTCCTTTAAAGCTTTGGGAACAAAGAACTTTCAGGAAAAGCACTTTCCAGAAGCCTGGAAGATAGGTGGAGAGGAGCTCAAAAGGAGGTTTCTTAAAGGCAAAAGCGGATGTTTTGGCTGCCCGATCCTGTGCGAAAGAGTTTGTGAGATAGATGGAAGAAAAACCGTAGGCCCAGAATTCGAAACCCTCTGGGCCTTTGGTGCAAACCTTTTTATAAGCGATCTCAGGTTCATCGTAGATTTAAATGAGAGGGCAAATCTTTTGGGACTTGATACCATCTCCTTAGGTGGAGTCTTAGCTTTCGCCATGGAGCTAAAGGAGAAAGGGATAGCCGACTTGGGGGTTAGCTTTGGTGAAACCAATGGAGTTTTTGAGCTAACCGAGAATATAGCTTTAAAAAGAGGACAAGGTGAGATCCTCTCCCTTGGAGTAAAAGAGGCATCGAAAATCTTGGGAGGAGAGGAGTTCGCTATGCATGTCAAGGGGCTTGAGCTTCCCGCCTATGATCCAAGAGGAAGCTTGGGAATGGGTTTGGGGTACGCTACATCAAACAGAGGCGCATGCCATTTAAGGGGAGGCTTTTCCGTATCCTTTGAAATATACGGGGTACCAAAGAGGATTGATAGGCTCGCTTCCGCAGGAAAGGGAGCGCATGTAGCAAGAGCCCAGGATATAGGAGCGATAGTCGACTCGCTAATAGTGTGTAAGTTCGCTCTCCTTTCCACATCCCTTCATCACTGGGCAAGAGCCTTAAACACCTTAACTGGTTCAGACTATACAGCCTCAGATCTTCAAAAGATAGGTGAGAGAATTTTCAACCTAGAGAGATTAATAAATAGAAAACTCGGCTTTTCATCGAAAGACGATTCCCTTCCAGAGAGAATCAAGAGAGAAATACCCCTTGACGAAATGCTAAAAGAGTATTACGAATATAGAGGCTGGGACGAGGAAGGATTCCCTAAGGAAGGAAAGATCAAGGAGCTTTTTGAGGGAGAGAATCTCGAATGGCTATAAGTAAGGAAATCCTTAAGGAGTTTAAGAAGACAGGTTGGGGAATGTATATAGCAGGGCTACAAAACTCTCATAGCGGAAACTTAAGCGTTAGGTTAGGAAATAGAATGATAATAACCAGAAGAGGCTCCATGCTTGGTTTCCTTGAGGAAGATGATCTAGTGGAAATGTCTATAGATGAGGAAGATGGAATGATGGCTATAGCCTCAACGGAGTTTCATATACATAGAGAGATATATAGAAAGACGGATGCCTTAGCAGTAGCTCACGCTCACCTTATAGCTGCAACAGCCTTATCCCTGCTTTACGATGAAATAATTCCCGTAGACGTAGAAGGAGCATATCACATAAAGAGGGTCCCGGTCTTGCATTTCGAACTAGGATCGGGCTCAAGGGAGATGGCAGAAACTTTACCGATCTATTTAAAGGATTACCCTATAGTAATGGTTAAGGGGCATGGTGCTTTCGCAGTTGGAGAAACCCTGGAGGAGGCTTTCTACTATTGTAGTGCTCTTGAAAATTCTGCAAAAATAGCTATGCTGTTAATCCAGGCTGGTGAGGACATAAGAAAATACCAGCCTGAAGGTTTAAAGAGGTGGTAACCTAAGGAGGCGAAAAATTTGATTGATTTTATAAAAGCGGGAATGAAGTCAGAGGAGTATATCTGTAATACCTACACGGGAACTAAGGAAACGCTTGACAAGATAAAGGAGGAGATAGAATCCATTCCCTTCTTAAATAGGGGCTCTTACAGAAGAATAGATCTTTACGTGAGGGAGCTAAAGGATAAGCTAGGTGGGGATATTTTCCCATCGGATGTCCTTCCCCTTGTAAGCTATGCATTCCCCCAAGAGCAATTTGAGGAGATCGGGGAAGATGAAGAGGATAAATCCTTACCATTATCTATAGAGGTAGATAAGCTTCTGATCTTTTACATGATCTTGAGGTATCATCCTTTCAAGGGAATGATAGTAAGGAGACTTATCTCAAGGGGAATAAACGCTAGCTTCTTTCTTAAGAGCTCACCTGGTGAAATGGTTAGACTAATAGAGTTTTTAGCTTTAGCTGATGCGGAAGCGGTTGAGGAGGTAAAAAGATGCCTTTCCTCAGGTAATTTCCTCCTGATAGACTTCGGAACAAGCCTTGAGGATCCTAGAGTTAAGAGCATACTTTCTTATCCATACCTAGTTGAATTCGAGATGAATAAGAGCGTAGATAAAATAATCAACAAGCTTAAGGGAAAGATCTTTTTAAACAGCTATAGGGAGGAGCTCTCAAAAGCCATACTGTTTAGATTAAGCGCCCTAAGCGATGAAGGAAGAGCGCTTGCTCTAATAGGCCAAAGAGGAGTAGGTAAAAGCACCTTGATAAGCTCTCTTTTAAAGGAGAGCGGTTGGCCTTTCTTCTCCATCTCTCTTTCGCCCGGAACACTAGATGAGTTATTTGGAAGCCATAAAGAACCGGGCCTGCTTTTTAAGGGAACGGTCTCTTGCGGAGTAATAAACCCTTGCATGATATTTGAGGATATAGAGACACCAAGCAGGAAAGCAGAAAAGTTCCTATTTCAGATAGTAGATCCGTATAATAGACAGGAAATAAGAGACCGCTTCACAAAGATAAGACTATTTTTAGGGAAGGCTCCGGTATTTCTAGTGGGAACGAAGCTAAACAAAAAATTCGACCATCCAAGCTTCAAAAGCAACGTGGATGTTTACGAACTGCCTCCCTTTAAACCCGAGGAGTTTAACATCATACTCTCAGATTACATCCTGCCAAAGGTTATATCCAAGATGAAGGCAAGCTATAGAAAGATCCTTGAACCCTTAAAAGAAAAGGAGGCAGGGGATTTCTTAATAGATATACTAAAGGAAAGACAGAGCATCAAGGGCGGATATACCTTGGATGGCCTTGAAAGAGCTGTAGAAAAACTCCTATTTATGCTCATATCCAAGAAGGGAAAGAAGATAACTTTAAGTGAGATAAAAAAGCTCACTCCCCTCTTGAAAGAGGAGCTCGGGGGTGAAAGATTGTGATTAAACCGGCAAGCTATATCTTTAATCTATATAAGGGAGAATACGATGAAGAGGAATTGAGCATAGATAAAGATACCTTTAGAAGAACCCTGATAGAGCCCTTCTTCATATCTTTAGATATAGAAGTAGAAATAAAGGGAAATGGGGAAGAGGATAATTAGCTTCCCTTAAGCTTTCTTACTATCGCTTCCTTAAACTTCTGTGAAGCTTGGGGACCATTAGCCGTTATTATTCCCTTATCCTCTATAACCAGCACATCTAAATAGTGAGCCCCTAACATCTTCAAGGTTGGGGCCACACTTGGCCAGCAAGTTGACTTAACTCCCCTAAGCAAACCTGCCTTAGCCAAAGTAACGGGAGCTATACATATAGCACATACAAGTTTCCCCTGATTGTAGATCTCCTTAGCTATCCTGTGAGCCTCAGGGTCATCCCAGAAAACATCGGCACCGACACCGCCAACAAAGATAACAGCCTTATAGTCCTTAGAATTAACATCTTTAAGGGCTATTTCAGCCTGAGCTTTTCCACCAAGCATACCCTTAAGCTCACCCTTGCTCTTCGAAGCTATGACCGGCGTTAACCCCGCCTCTTTTACAGCCTGATAGGATGCCTCAAACTCCTCATCCCTATAGTTATTAGCTACAACTAGCAACACCTTGCCCTCTAAAGCGTAACATATGCTTGGAAGCAAAGCCAAGGCTAAACATGTAACGATGACCTCTTTCATCCCCTACTCACCTCCTCCCCCTTTATTTTATCAAAAATTAGCTTGGATATCTTATTGCCAAAAAATACAGTTAAACCGTGAGTGGAAGGAAGCCAGTGTATCTCAGGCTCTCCCAATGCCTCCCAAAGCTCCAAAGCGGAAGCCCATGGTATGACCATATCGAAAAGAGAGTTTATCATAACTATCTTCTTATTCTTAACGAAAGGAGCAAAAGTCAATGGGTCAAACAGAAAACATATTTTTGGAAGCTCTACTTCTTTCCAGGAACCAGCCCTTTTAATCCGTTCAAGATAGCTAGGATACTCTCTATAAAGCCTATGGCATATCCCTCTTCCACACCCTTCCTCGGTCATAAAGAGCCTCACTAAGCCTTTCCATACGATTCTTTCAAGGTTCCCTCCTCCTAATATGAGAAATCCTCCCCTTAAGCTATTCTCAACCGCCAAGGTTATAATGGCTATCATAGCACCAAGGCTTACCCCAGCTACGAAGGAAAAGCCCTCTTTCCCTAAAAGCCTTAAAGCAACTCGAGCATCCAAAACAGCTTGATGAAAAAAGGCGGCTGTCTCTACATCATTAAAGTCCCTAAACCATATAGCGCTTGACTTTCCCGGAGGAGTCCTTTCAAGGTGATAAGGAAGGGTCAAAAAGGCACTCTTTACACCAAGATGAGCGAGCTTCTTAGGAAGCAAAGAGTAAAGAAGCTTTTTCCTCTTGGATATCCCCAAGCCATGAATGAAAAGCAAAAAAGAGTTAAATCTCTTCTCCTTAGGAATAAAAACATCCACATAGACTCTATTATTTACCTCATAGGGGCTTTTATAGGGGCTATCGTAAGATAACCTATCGATTAGGAGATCTTTCTCCTCTCTAACATCAGAGGATATAGATAGGTTAAGGCCTTCGGGAAGCTCATAGATGAAGCTCCTCCAATCTTCCGCCCTCAAGCTTATATACCCTCCGGCAAACCCTTTTTAAAAGGGAAAAGTCATGAGCTATTAATATTATAGCCTTATTAAGGCCTTTTATGATACTTTCAACCTTCAAAGAGTATCTCTCATCAAGCCCATTTAACGGCTCATCTAATATAAGGCCTTCTGGCTCCATAGCTAAAACCGCGCCAATGGAAACGATTCTTTTCTCCCCACCCGAAAGCTTATAAGTTATCTTATCTTTAAGATGAGATATGCTTAGCCAGCTTAAGATCCCATTAACCCTATCCTCAAGCTCCTTACCCCTTAAACCCAAGTTTAACGGACCGAAAGCAATATCCTCAAATACGGTAGGGCAAAAAAGCTGATCATCAGGATCTTGAAAAACATATCCTACCTTTGTTCTAAGCTCGTAAAAGTCTCTTTCGTCTCTTAACTCCTTACCTTTAAATAGAAGCTTTCCCTTTTGAGGAGTTATAAAGCCCATTATTATCTCAGCTAAAGTAGTCTTCCCAGCCCCATTAGGTCCGGTGATCCCTATTTTATCTTCGGGGAAGAGCTCAAGATTAACTCCGCTTAAAAGAGGTTTATCCCCATAAGAGAAGTGAATATCAACTAACTTTATCAAAGGCTCTCTCAAAAGAGTTATTACCCCCAAAAAGTATCTTACCGTTAAAGCCACGCGCTAACATAGCCTTATAAACCCTCTCTGCTCTAACGTAGCTTTTTACAAGAAGCATACCTATAAGATATCCATAGATCTTATAGGTATGAAGATCGGTCCTCGGTTTAAAGGCACGAGCCTTCATCGCCTTCTTAAGCTTTCTATACTCAGATTCTATGACGCTTATATACCTTAAACCAAGAAATGTTATTTCCACAAGCTTAGGAGGAAAGCCAAGCCCATAAAGAGCACGAACTACTTCAATGGGATCTGAAGAACCTATAAGCATAGAACCCCCTAACAATATTATAGAAGATCGGGAAAAAATAAAAAGGGCTTCCCTTAAACCCTCATAACTTATAAAAAGAGGACCTATCTCTAAAAGGGGAGTACCTGGATAGGTAAAGGGAAGAAAGAAAACCACTCCTAAGAGAAATAGTTCAAGGAAAACTACCTTCCTAAAACTACTTATAATATTAATATGATATATTAGGCCTAATAGAAGCAGGGAAAGAAAACCTACAAGAAGAGTTAGCCATCCTTTGGATATAGCAATAACCGTTGCAAAACCAAAGAGGAAAACCAATTTAAACTTTGCATCCATTTTATCTAACCTGGTCCTAATTTCCCCTCCTTCTTGCTAAAACCATGGCTAAGATGCCAAAAACACCGAATATATAGCCTATCCCACCTACTATTTCGGTTATAGAGGGCTTAGACAGCCTTTCCTCTATCTTAAATAGGCTATCCCTTATAGGCTTTAGCTTTTCATCTATCAGCCTAGAAAGCTCTTCAGGATTTTGGATCTTAACCTCGGAAGAGCCAGATGGTAAAGATCTACCCTCATTAAGTGATAAGAGAGCTTGCGATTTATGCCCAAGATCCGCCTCAACCGTTATCTTAATCTCCGAAACCCCAGGGGGAGGATTAAACGCAAAGTTTCCATCTTCATCCGTTTTCCCCTCTAGGATAAGCTCTCCTTTAACGTTATCGTAAACCCAAACCCTCGCGCCCTTAACGCCTTCACCGCTACTAAAATAGGTCCTTGTGATTACCTTTCCACTATCATCTAAATAGGCAAAGGTCTTAACCTTATGGGCAAGACAGGAATCGCTTAAAGAGAAGAAAACTAAAAGAAAAACTAAAACCGATGCTAAAACTTTAGGATTAACCCTTTTTACAAATAGCAAAACCACAGAGCTTATCAATCCTTCGATGACCATAACTGGAAGATGAGCTATAAATACAAGCTTAGCAAGAGCCAAAAAGCCCTCTCCCTTTAAAGCTAAGACTAAGGCCACAAGGAACCCCGCAAGGGCAACCGAAAAGGCACCTATAAGAAAGCCTCCAAGGGAGCTTAAGAGGCTTCTATCGGAAAGCACCAATCTTCTAAAGAAAAAATAGGATAGAACCGCAGGAAAGGCCATGTTAAAGGTATTGATCCCAAGGGTGGTTAATCCCCCAAATTGAAATAAAATACCTTGAAGAAACAGGGCAACTAGGATGGACGGGAAAGCCATCCAGCCAAGAAGAAGACCGTTTAACCCATTTAAGATAAGGTGAACGCTCGTTGGGCCCAGGGGAACATGAACTAAAGAGGCAACAAAAAAGGCAGAAGATAATATCCCAACCTTAGGTATATCCCTTTCAGTAACCTTTTTTAATCCCAAGTAAGTGCCTCCTATAGTTAAAATAGCCCCAGATATCAAAACTGGCGCTGATAAGACTCCCTCTGAAATGTGCATTTCGGTATCACCTCTTATCTTCTTGGTGTTATCATATCCCATAAAAGTAGACCTGTCAAGGCAAAGGGAAAATTGACACTTTTAAATTACACCACCTTAGGGATGACCAAAACTCTTCCGTTAAGTTTCAATATATCCACCCTTATGCCATAAACCTCAAAAACAGCCTTTTCGTTAACAACCTCTTTGCCACCGAAGGCATAGATCTTTCCATCCTTTAATAAAAGAACCCTATCAGCGTAACCTAAGGCAAGATTAATATCATGCATTGTAACTATAGCTGACATTCCCTTCTCCTTAACGATGCTCTTTAATAAATTCATCACCTCTACCTGATTTCTTATATCGAGGTTATTAGTTGGCTCATCAAGAAGGAGATACCTTGGCTCTTGAGCGAAAGCCCTGGCAATCAAAACAAGCTGAAGCTCTCCCCCGCTTAACTCGTTAAGCCTTCTAAAGGCGATCTTCTCCATATTAAGAAGACTAATGATCTCTTCGACAACCCTTATATCATAATCCTTAGCCTCCCAATTTATATAAGGCCTTCTACCAAGCAATATAGTGTCGAAGACGGTCAAGTAGTTTATCTCTCCTCTTTGAGGAACATAACCAAAGATCCTGGATATATCCTTTAGAGTAAGTTCTCTTAAATCAAGCTTATCTAAATAAACCGATCCTTTAGGGCTCAATATACCGTTTAAGCACTTCAAAAGGGTAGTCTTCCCGCTTCCGTTAGGACCAAGTATGAAAAGAAGCTCACCATCTCCGATCGAAAAGCCTATATCTCTTAAAACCTCTACCCCACCATAAGAGTAAGATAAATCGTTAACCTTTAACACCCTTACCACCCTTTAGAAGAAGATATATAAAAAGAGGCGCACCACCTATGGAGGTTATAACTCCAACCGGTATTATCACAGGGGATAATATAGTTCTTCCAATGGTATCGGAAACCAAGAGCATGATAGCTCCCACCACTGAGCTTAACGGTATCAGAAATCTATAATCTCCACCTATAACCAATCTCAAAATATGGGGGGAAACAAGCCCTACAAAACCTATAACCCCAGTAAACGAAACACATAAAGCCGTTAACAAGGAAGAGACTATCATCCCTTCAAGCCTAACTCTATTAGGCTTAACCCCTAAAGACATCGCCGTTTCATCGCCCATGAGAATAGAGTTATAGTCCCATCTTCGATAGAAGAAGTATATGAAGCAGAGTAAAAATAAAATCAACATTATACGAATCTCGTTCCAGTTTGTCCTTCCCACATCACCAAAAGTCCAAAAAACTATGGATGCAACATGAACATCAGTAGTAAAGTATTGGATTAACATGACCCCGGCTTGAAAAAGGGCGGACATAGCTACCCCAGCAAGTATCATGGCTTCTGGAGTGAAATTCTTAAGCTTAGATAAAGCAAGTATAACGAAGGCGCTTAAAAGAGCTCCCAAGAAAGCGAAAATGGGGACAACGTACGGATCAAATATGGTTAAAGCCTCACCAACACGATGAACATGCCCTGCCCCCAAATATATTATTGCTAAGGATGCCCCGAAGGCCGCCCCTTGAGATACTCCAAGAGTGAATGGAGAAGCCAAAGGGTTTCTCAATATGCATTGCATAACCGCACCAGACAAGGACAAGCTTCCCCCCACAACGATTGCGGAGGCTATCCTTGGAAGCCTAACGTTCCATAAAACAGGATGTCTATTGAAAAGACCCTCCACAAGATCTAACAAAGACATCCTATAACTACCTAAACCTAAAGAGATAAGGGCAAGAAAGATCAATCCAGTAAGAAGCGCTATTCCAAAAGTTATCCTACTTTTAACAAGCCTCTTATACTCACCACTTAGTAACATCTATAACTCCAAGCTCTCCGTACCTTGAGGCTATCTCATCATAAAGCTCCCTACCCAAGAAGAATCTGTATATCTCATTAGCTTTAACCTTTATCTCCACATCCTTAAAAGCTTCAGGCATTAAAACCTTACCAATCCAGTAGCTATTAACAAGGGCTTGTTCCACATTGGTATTATAGAAGTTAAAGGAGTATATTCCGTAAACCTTACCGTTTCTAAAGGCATTTAAGGATTGATAAAAGGTCTTGTCCTTTTCATAATCCTGCTTAACAAGACTGAGATTCCCAAGATCAAGGAATATTACCTCAGGCTGTTCCTTTAAGAGAAACTCCTTATCTACAAAAACATGTCCGGAGAGCTTAACTTTGCGAGCTATATTTTCATCTCTAATATTGTTAACCTCAAAGGGCGGAAACTCCGGGTTAGTCGAGGTTATTCCATGCTGTCCCTTGAAACCCAGTCCTCCCACATATACCTTAGAAGGCTTCTTCACGTTTTTAGTTCTCGAATCTAGATCTTTAATCACCCCCTCTATAAAGGCTATTATCTCTTCCGCCCTCCTCTCTCTTCCTAAAACCTTACCCATAAGCCTTATAGATTGAAAAAGCTCTAAAGTTCTGAAGTTTCCAAGCGTTCCATAGTTTATAGCAATAACAGGTATCCCAAGCTTATCTTGTAACCCCTGAGCATATTCGGGCCTAACAGTTGCAAATATGACATCGGGCTTAAGCCTGATTACTTCCTCCAAGTTAGGCTTAGGATCATCCGGCCCTCCAACACCGATCGTGGGAAGCTCACCCAACCTAGGATTCGCAAGCCTATAAGGACGAGTATATACCTCCCAAGTTTTTTCAGCATTTTCAACACCAACAACCTTATCAAGCGCTTGAAGGTAACACACAAGCCTCAAAGCTCCTGGACCGATGGCGACTACCTTATTTACCTCCTTTGAAACCTCGATTTCCCTACCATATAGATCAGCTACTTTAACCCTCTCAGAGGCAAAAGCCGATGAAAAGGCTAACAAGATAAAAAGCAGAAAAACAAAAAACTTCTTCACATTTAAACACCTCCATTTCCACAACGTAATTTCTAATTTACCTTTAAAAAAGACCCTTCAGACGGTATTACCTTTTCATGCTACTTTTTTATAAACTCGTGTTATTATAGCACAGGCTACTTGCTGATGTCAATAATTTCAGGTGGAAGTAAAACTAAAGCCCCGAGGGTTACTTAACCCTCGGGGCTTTAAGCTCGCTGAAAAAAAAGCAAACCTTACAGGCCGAGCAATGTAGAAAGCTCCATCACATGCTCTTGCTCGTCAATGATAACATGTCTAATCTGATGCTCCAAAGTTTCAAATTCATAAAGGAAAGCACCTTTATTTTCGACTACTTTCTTATATATCTCCTTATAATATTCGATAGCTTCCTTCTCTCCCTTTAAGTTCACTTCGAGTATCTCCTTTATATCCTTAGCCTCATATACCTCAGCTAATCCCATAGATGGAACGCCACCCAAATAGCTCCCAACTAAGGTTCTGAAGATATCCTCATGCTTCTGCTCGTCACTTGCTATCTCCTTAAGCCTCTCAATTATAGGCTCAGCGTTTATTCCCTTAACGAGCTCCGCATGAGCCAGATACTGTATCCTCGCAGCATGCTCAAGCTCCAACGCCCTGTTTAACATCTTTATTACTTCCTCTCTGACAGACATTAACCTCACCTCCGCTAATGAGTTTTAACTTAAATTGCAAACCCCTTATATAAGGACTTGTCAGCACCACACACAGGACACTTCTCCGGAGGAGCATCCTCCACCGTATGACCACAGACAGGACATATAAAGACCTTAGATGCGGTATAATCCTCGTTCTTTAGTATAAGATCTTTTGCCCTCTTATACATCTCAGCATGAATCTTTTCAGCCTCCCAAGCAAATCTTGTGCTCCTTTCCGCACCCTTTTCATTTTGGAATAAAGCGGCATTGTTATAAACAGGATACATCTCCTCTATCTCAAAGGTCTCCCCATCTATACATTGCTGAACGTTATCACCCATACTTTGATAAATTAAGCCCAGTTCCCTATAATGATTCCTTGCATGAACATACTCCGCATAAGCTATGGCCCTAAAAAGATTAGCCAGCTTAATTAAGCCTCTCTTTTCAGCCTCATCAGCGAAGATGAGATACTTCATGTGGGCCATACTCTCACCAGCAAAGGCATCGTGAAGAAACTTCTTGGTCATTTCCCTCAAGGCAAACACCTCCCTTGTAGAAACCTTTAGCAGTATTATAACATAAAATTTAATTTAAATTGATATAAAACCTAAACTCCTTAAGATCCTCATAAGAGAAGGCTGTCTTTCATTGACAAACAAGGTGTTTTAAAATAAAATAGCATTGATATCTAAAGGGAAAGAACATGATAAGGCTTAGTGTATGTCCTCACGATATATCAAAAGGAATAGAGAAGTGGAAAAGGTTTGCAAAAGAGCTTGAAGAAAAAGTAAAGCAACCGGTAAACCTTGAAATCACCCAGAGCTTTAAAGAATGGGATAGGTACCTCGAAAAAGGAGAGCACGATCTTTACTATACAGGTCCACGTTATATCAAGAGCTTCCTTAGTCAAGGGTATATTCCTGTAGCAAAGTTTAAAGGGCAGAGGGATAGCTTCTTTCTAATAATGAAGGAAGATCCACCGCAAGGAGAAATCTTAGTAGCCCTTCCTTTTTTAAGGCCAGCGGGTTACGTTCTTTTAAGCCTAGATATAGAAAACATAAAGCTGATCTTTACAAACAACTTTTACGATGCTTTTCTCCTCCTTAAAAATGGCAAAGTTCACGCAAGCGTAATGTACGATGAAACTTGGAAAGAAATAGAGGAAGAAGAAAAAAGAGATTTTAAGATCATCAAGAGCTACATTTTTGAGAGCTGTCACATGTTTGTAGTGCGTCCCCAACTTTATGAAAGCATAAAAGAGGCTTTGCTTTCTTTCGAAGATATAGAAGAGCTTCAGGAAAAAGACATAAGCAGCTCTTTAAAGCTCTTTGATGAGTTTGACAAGTTTATCAAGCTTTGGTCTTACTCAAACATAGCGAAAACCCTTGATAAAACATCTCAAATAGGAATATTAATATATAAGGATAAGATCGTATATGCAAGCGAAGGCGCTCTCAAGCTAACCGGTTATAAGAAAGAGGAGATATTAGGAGCCGAAACGACTAAAGTAGCGGAGAAATTGATCGCCCCAGAATATGGGGAGATTATAAGAACATCTATAGAAAGAGCGATGTCAGGCAACAAAAAGGGATCGATCGTCCCCTTAGAGATCCCTCTTTTAAAAGGCGACGGAACCACCCTTTGGACCTTAACCTTCATAGAGGACATACTTTACCATGGCGATTACTACAAAATAGCACTGCTTATTGATATAACGAAAAGAAAGAGGCTCGAGAACCTTTACACCCTTTTAAAGAGCATAAACAAGATAATCACAGAGTCTATCTTAGAGGAAGAGCTCTTTGAAAGGGTATGTAGGACCCTGGTATATGACATGGGGCTTAGATTCGTTTGGATAGGAGTACATGATGCAGAGAGTGAAATCATAAATCCGATATATCATTACGGATATGAGGATGGTTACCTACAAGAGCTAAAGATATCAATAAGAGAAGAGGATGAAGGAGTTACCTGTATAGCGTATAAAGAGAATAGGATTGTTATAAACCCCGATACAAGAAAGGCATATATAACAACCCAGTGGAAAGAAAGCATGCTTAAGCGAGGGTATCTCTCATCAGTAGCGATCCCTATTAAGAAGGACAACAAAGTATCCTACATCTTAAATCTCTATGCTTCAGAGCCTCTCTTCTTTGAGGAGGAAAACAAAGCTGTACTGGAGGAAATAAAATCAGACATCGAGTTTGCTTTAAAGAGAATGGAAGAGCTGAGGCAGAGCCTGCTTGCCATTAAAACCTTAGAAAACGCATCTTGGGTTATGATCACTGATAAGGAAGGAAAAATTATATATGTGAATGATGCTGTTTCTAAAATATCTGGCTATAGTAAAGAAGAACTACTAGGAGAAAAGCCCAACATATTTAAGTCTGGATACCACTCGAAGGAATTCTACCAAGAGCTATGGGAAAAGATTTTATCTGGAAAAACCTTTCACAGCACATTCATAAACAGAAAAAAGGGGAAAGAGATATTCCACCTTGAACAAACCATATATCCCCTTAAGCTCCCAGATGGAACATTAAGATTCATAAGCGTAGGGCTAGATGTAACCCGCGAGGTCATGCTATCCTCAGACTTAGAGAGATTAACTCTTTACGATCCGGTTACCGGCCTATTTAACAACAAGACCTTCCTTATCAGAGGAAAAGAGCTTTTAAGAAACTCCGATATCTACTTCCTAGCGATAATAGATCTCTATAACTTCTCCTCAATAAATAGGATCTACGGCATAGAAAGCGGGGATGTCTTGCTTAAAAAAGTGGGAGAAAGATTAAAAGAGGAGATAAAAAATAGAGGAATAATCTCAAGAATATCAGCCGATAGCTTTGGAATAATATGCGGTCCTCTAAAGGAAGAGAAAGAGGCGATAATAACGATAGAAAAAATTAATGAGACCTTTTCTAAACCCTTCGATATGGAAGGTAAGGAAGTATTCCTATCCACTAACATAGGTACTGTCCTTTATCCAAGGGATGGTAGGACTATTGAGGAGCTAATAGAAAAAGCAAGCTTAGCGCTACTTGAAGCGAAAAAGGCTGGTGAAGGGGAAATAAGATTCTTTGAACCAAGCCTTGAAGATAAAGTAAAGGAGTATCTTTCCGCATCAAGATTAGTTGAAAAAGCTATAAACAAAGGGCTTTTCATATTCCATTACCAACCATATTACAGAGCAAGGGATTTAAGCTTATCTGGCTTCGAAGCCCTAGTTAGAATAAAGGACGAAAAAGGAACCATATATAGTCCGAGGATGTTCATAGATTATCTCGAAAATAGCAGATTCCTAAGACCCTTTGAAGACTGGGCTATTACGGAAGCAATGAAGAGAACTCAAAAATGGAATCTTCCCATCTCAGTAAATATCTCCGCTAAAACCTTAGATGATTGGGAATTCTGGGAAAGGCTGTTAAAGGTGTGCAATATATCACCCATAAACATAGAAATTACGGAAAGAGCCTTCGTTGAAAATTACGCTACGCTTTCCACTATCCACAAAAGGCTCAGAGAATGTGAAAATATAAAACTAGTTTTAGATGATTTTGGAACTGGATACTCCTCCTTAGCGCAGTTAACCAGCCTACCCATAGATATACTGAAGGTTGATATCTCCCTCGTTAGCGGTTTGACAGAAAACCTTAGAAAGAGGATAATAATTAAAAACGTGATAAACCTTTCTAAGGACCTAGGAGTTGAGACTGTCGCAGAAGGAGTAGAAACTCAAAAAGAGCTTGAGATACTTCAAGAAATGGGTTGCACCTACGTCCAAGGCTTCTTACTCTCAAAGCCCTTGACAGAAGAGGAGGTAGAAAAACTCCTATTGGAAAGGAGATTAAAAACATGAGAAAAAGGTTGTTTTTAATCGCGTTTTTTCTAGCAGTAATAGGGATGGCTTTCGAGGTTAATGCACAGACAATCCAAGAAATCAAGACCGTTAAGGCACATGATAATGGGGTAACATCTATCGCCTTCTTTCCGGAGGGTAGATTACTTATATCAAGCGGTAGGGATGGAACACTTAAGATATGGGATATCATAGAGGGAAAGGAGATTTACAGGTTTAATGTTAAAAGCAATAGCTTTAACAGCCTTGCGGTATCCAAAAATGGAAGGTATGTAATTGTAGCTAGCGAAAAGACCGCTAAAATAATAGACTTAAAAACAGGACAAGAGATAAAAAGCCTAACGGGACATGTATCTTCCGTATCCGGGGTATCTATATCCCCAAACGGCAAATACGCCTTAACAAGCGACTATTACGATGGAAAGGTGAGATTATTCGATGTTCAAACAGGAGAGGAATTAAGAAGCTTCTCCGATCATAGAGCTCAATTTGTAGCCTTAGCGTTCTCACCTGATGAAAGATATATACTTTCCGGAGGCTTTCTAAGAAACAATCAATATATAAAGATCTGGAGTATAGAGAAGGGAGAGGAAATCCTAAGCATTTCGTTAGGCCCCAAGGATATTTACGCCCTTTCCTTCTCTCAAGATGGGAGATACGCTCTTTCAGCCTATGAGGATGGAGTTATAAAAGTTTGGGATCTTAAGACAGGAAAAGAAACGGTTTCCCTGAAGGTTGAAGAGAAAGACATATTCATAATATCCTTAGCCATGTCTCCTGATGGAACCTATATAGCTTCAGGAGATGACTTAGGAAAGATCACCTTATGGAATCCAAAGACCAAGAAAATCTCCTATATAATAGAACATGGAGAGCCCATAAACGTTATAGCCATATCCCCTGATGGAAAATACCTAGTTTCAGGCGGTGACTACAAAACTATAAAGATGTGGAAAGTAAGGTAAAGTTAAAATTCCATTACCTTTTAACCCCTTCAGGAACCGGGAAAGCTTTAATCCATATAACCGCGTCAAGCTCAATAGGATATCTTTTGCTTTGGTGTTCCCTCTCTCCACCCTCACCTATCGCAGCAAAACCCCACCAACCTGCCCATGGAATCACATAGGAGAAGATACCATTTTCATCGGTCTTTACTACCTGCGTTACAAAGGCATCCGACGGAATATCCTTAATCTTTCCATCCTCATTATAATACTCAATCTCCACATCGATATTAGAGGCGGGTTTTCCATCTATCAAAACCTTCCCCTTAAACTCATTACCTACCCATAGAGCATAAGGCTTAACCAATGGAACTATTTCAGCTTTAAGCCCCAGAGGTCTATCCCATCCCTCCTCGGCACCGAAGGCATTAACAATCACCTTTGTAATTTGCCAGATAAAGCGTCCCTCCTGCGATTCAAAATAGGGTTGAGGAATAAGATAAAAGATATAATCACCAGGCTTATCGATCAAAACCTCAGCCTTATAAGCTCGGGCTTTCTTCCCCCTATTATCCTTATAGTCAGGATGCCAAGAGGGAAAAACTTCAACCTCAACAGCTTTAATGGCGTCTTTCAAAACCTTTCTTTCACCCTTAAGAGAGAACCCAAATTCGGCCGGCCTTTCCACATCCATTATAGGACCGCCCTCCATAGGATGAGTAAAGGGCATAAAAAACTCTAACTTTTGGGGAGAACCCTCAACAAAAACCTTAGAAGGTATTAAGAGCTGAAAGTGAGCAAATGAGGGACAAGCAAAAGATAAGATTACCACTAAAGATAACGCAACCGAAAGCCTTTTCATATTGATCCCCTCCTTTAGTGCTACCTTTGATTAATCATGTGTTATCATACAACCTAAAGAGAGAGGTGTCAAGTATCTTTTAGATTAAGCTAATTTGAGGGAACGTTAGCAAGCGATCGCTTAACTTTCGACCGTTTATCCAATTAAAAGCTTATTTACCAATAAACCTGATAGAATGGCAAATAAGGAAACGTACAACAGATAAATCATAAAATGCCGAGCGTCCAATATAACCTTGATCGCTCCGAGATTAGTAAACTTCGTAGCTGGACCAACTATCATGAAGGCTGTAACTGCTCCCAAGCTCATACCTTTATCCAGCCACTCCATTATCAGCGGAATGGTTCCCCCACCACATATATAAAGAGGAACGCCAAGCCCTGCAGCCATTAAAACCCCAAAGCCCCTATAGCTCCCAAAAAGGTTGGCAAAATCCTCCTTCGGCACATAAAGCTGAAAAAGCACGGAAAGGAATATACCAATAAGAAGATTTAGCCAGGTTGCTTTAACGTTCTTAAAAACGTTTTTAAGCAATAGAAATACCCCACTAGAGCTTTTACATCCTCCCACGGGTTCCAAAAAGCTAGAAAAGTTAAAGAATTTATCATATCTATAAAGAAACCTAATTAAAAGCCCCATTAAAACCCCACAAGTAAAGCAGGATATAAAACGTGTGATAAGCACAGCTTTACCAAGAACTATGCTATAAACAAGAAGCTGGGGATTAAGCAAAATAGAGCTCATCATGAAAGCTCCAAGCCAATCGTCCCTTAAACCCTTTCTGGAAAGCGAAGCCAAAATGGGAATGGTTCCATAAGCACATATAGGTGATGCTATTCCAAGCAGGCTCGCTAAAATTAGACCTGATATTCCAATTCTTCTACCTTGCAAAACCAAAAGCAACTGGTGAACCCTTTCCCCACCGAAAGATGAAATAAAGGATCCTGTAATGATACCGAAAAGCCAGTAAGGGGCTATCTGCTCGAACATAATGAGGAAGTAATACCATAGATAGATAAACTCTCGCTCAAGTATTTCAGCCATCAATTCTCACTAACACATATTTTTGACTACCTAACCCTATCCTCTCCGCATACTCTAACATATAGGTACCGTTTCTAGATTGAATGCGCCTAACAAGCGATTGCCCATCAGGTGCCGAAAAAACAAGGTCCACACAAGCCTTATCTAAAGCTACAGGATCAAGCGACCCAAGTATACCTATATCATGCATATCTGGCTCTGAGGCATTTGAAAAGCAATCGCAATCTACAGATAAACGATTCATCACGTTTATATATACTACCCTCTCTCCAAGGTCATCAGCTATGGCCTTAGCAGCCTCAGCCATAGATTCCAGAAAGGAATTTTGCGATGTAACTAAGCTGAAAACAAATCCTGCAGTCCTCTTAGATGCTCCAGCAGTGTGGATCATAATCTTTCCTGGAGCTGAAGCAATACCCACAGCCATGTTTTTTATTGCACCGCCAAAACCTGCCATTAGATGTCCCTTAAAGTGAGATAGGATAATAAAAAAGTCATAATTTTTATAGCGCGAACCTACAAGAATCTCATCCAGATGCTTCCCATTCTTAACGGGTAAACTTATAGACCCCTCAGCATCCATAATATCCACCTTGGCAATAGCAGAAAATCCATGATCCTTAGCAACTTGAAGATGTGTCATCGTGCTAGCGCGAGGCCCACCAAAGGCAGAGTTACACTCTACAATCGTGCCCTTAACATGCTGAACTAGATCCTTTATTAAATTAGGAGATAGAAAGTTCTTGTTTCCTGGTTCCCCCATATGGATCTTAACAGCTACCCTACCCTTCGCCTCACGTCCTAAAGCTTTATAAATAGCCATTAAACCCTTCGGGCTAATATCGGTAGTCATATATACTCTTGGTAAATTAACATCGCTACCATATACTGTAAAAGCAAAGAAGGCTACTATAATCAGAATAGTTGCAATAAAGATTTTACCCCTCATAGTCATACCTCACCCCTTTCGCCCACCCTAGGGGACCCCCTCTATCTCTATCTTGGACACATATACTTATCTGGTAAAGTTTCTACCCTCTCCACTACGATCGTTCCTTCCAGATCCCTTATGTAATCCGTTCCCGCAACACAACGCCCAAGCTCAAACAACCCACTTGCAGGGTTAGAATCACTATAAAATATAGCTATATTGCCCCATGGAGCATAATAAGCGATCGTTCCAACAACAGGCTTAGCTTCAGGAGCACCCTGCGTATTAAGCTTTCTGGGTAATTGAAAGATCTTCTCTTTACCGGCGAAATCTGTTACCTTCACCTTTAAGGGCAAAAGAGAGTAAAATTCCTTTGCCATAGGGCTATCATTAAGCTCAAAGAACAAAAACTTATCACCCGCTCCTATGCGCACCCTTAAAGTGGTTTCCCCTTCACACATAGATGGCAATTCAAAAAAGGCTAAAGTAATAACCAAAGGCAAAACAACTAAAAACAATACTCGGTAAGACATCAAACTCACCACACACAGTAAACCTAACAAATATTCTAACACATAAACACAAAAGTTTACAATAATCACTAATAATTAGGAAATACTCAAACCTTAAACTTCCTCAATAAATCAGATAAATTATCCGCTATAGAAGAAAGCTCCACAGAAAGATCAGCTAAACTCTGTATCTCCTTAGCCTGCTCCCCAACAAATCTGGCTATCTGCTCAACCTGCTGAGCTATATCCGTTATAGACCTCGTCGAAGTATCCATAGCACTCGACATCTCCTGAGATGCAGCACTCTGCTCCTCAGCAGCAGCCGCTAAGCTCTCTATCTGAGATCCAATCCTACTTATCTCATCCATGATCCTATTAAACTGCCTCAACACCTGCTCCGACTGAGATACCACCCTCTCAAAAACTGAAACAGTCTCCCTTATAGAACCATCAGCCACCTGAGCACCCTGACTAACCTCATTCAGTATCTGCGCAATCCTGCTAGTAGCCTCCCTACTACTTTCAGCAAGCTTCCTAATCTCATCCGCCACAACAGCAAAACCACGCCCAGCTTCCCCAGCCCTAGCAGCCTCTATCGCAGCATTCAAAGCTAAAAGATTGGTCTGCTCCGCTATAGAGTTTATAGTACCTACTATAACCACTATATTCTTCGCCTTCTCACTTAAACCAGACATTATCTTGGCAGTCTGCTCTATCTTCTCCCTCACCTGCAATATCATATTAGCTACATTCTTTATAAGTGTGTCACCCTCCCTCGCAGCACCACTAACCTCATTAGACCTCTCAGAAAGCTCCTGAGCCGCCTTAGAAACATTCTGAGCACTAGCCGCAACCTGCTCTATCCCACTCGTAACCTCCTCCACAGAAGCCGAAATGTCTTGAATGCTTTTGTTTACCTCTTCTACTTGCGAGGATGCCTCTTGAGCCGAACTAACTATCTGATGAGATACATCCTTAAGCGTCTGCGAGAAACTATCTATTTTCCTGGAAGCTTCACTTATATTCCTTAAGTATTCCTTAAGAGCATCAGACATTTGATTCAAGGCAATGGCTAATTTAGCAATTTCACCGCTACCCTTGGTCTCAAATTTAACTGTGAGATCACCCTTACCAAACTGAAGAATCTTTTCAACAAGAACTCTAATAGGTTTAGCTATTGACGAGCTTATAAAGAATAATACTACCGATATCAAAGCCAAAAGCACAGCGAAGGCTACAATAATAGTTCTATTAAGCTTATTAGCCTCTAACATCACCTCTTCCTCTGGTATAAGAACAGTTAAAGTCCAACCTTTCACAGCCTTAACAGGTGAATAGAAACAATATCCTGCTGAGCCATCCGGCATCTTTAATTTGATATATCCGATATCTCCAGATAAAAGCTTACTCGAAACCTTTTCTAGTTCCTCAAGGCCCTCTCTAGAAGCCCACTTAATATTCAGCTTCAAGGTATAAACGCCAGATGTATCTGAGATCACGCTTCCACTTGAATCGATTAACCATACCAATGTATTTTTAGTAATACGGGCCTCTTCTAAAAATCGCCTAAGACTATCAATTGGAACTGCCGATCTAAAAGCTCCTATTATCTTACCTTTTTCATCCTTTACCGATGCAGCTACCGCAAATATCGTCCTTCCAGTACCTCTTGACGTAAAGGCATCGCTCACAAAAATATCTAAGCCCTCACGCACGGTCTTTATAAACCAGGTTAAATCAGCTACATTAACTTCACCTCCAAAGGTATCTATGGCACTGCCATCCGGATAAGCTAACAGAAAAGAATCTATGTAGGGCCTTTCTTTAGCTCTGACAGCCAAATCCTTCTCAATCAAATCCCTATATTCTCCCGTCTTAAGAGCATTTACAACTACAGCTCTTTGAGAGAAAAGCCTTGTCTCCTTAACTATACCGTCAATCCATTCGCTTATAAGACCAGCGGAAGAGACAGCCACCTTTATGGCAGATTTCTCTAAGACATCAACCATAGAGGATTTCACCCCATAATTAATGAAAATGGCCACTATAACTAGCAGGACTGCGACCGGTGCCAATACGCTCAAAAGCATCTTATTTCTCAAACTCATCAAAGCCCATCTCCTCTCAGCTATGGAATCAATTCAATATTATTATAATTATTTATGGTAATTATAATGGATCAAACTTATAATTTCAATACGAACGGGAAGCTTAAAGGACTTGGGATGCTTATTAAAACGGCGATTTATTAAAAAAATTTTCTAAACCGATTAGATCGGATTTAAAGCCAACTTAACTTGTGATATCATACTTAAAAAACAATAAAAAGGGGTGAGACAGATTAAAAAGCTTTTTTGCTTGCTAATGTTAACGTTATCGTTAGGCGTAAATATCATCTATGCTTTTGCCCAACAATCAACCTCTCAAAACCCCCAAGTTCTGAAAGAGGCAGCGATGTGGAAGTTCGTACCGGAAGAGAAAGTCGTAATTACATACTTTCCATGCTCGATAGCTGAAGAGTCCTGTAAAAGGCTTAAGGTAAGCGACGGGTTTTTCAAAGCTTACTTTCCAGATGGATTCGTACTAACGATCTCATCATCAGGAGAGGTATTAGAACACTATTATCTTCCATCAGAGCAGCATAAGAAAGCGTTGGATAAAAACTATGAGCTTTATGGAAAAGCTGACTTTGAAAACCTACCTGAGGAGCTTAAAAAGAGGCTTAAAACCCGAATAAAGGACATGAGGAAGTTCTTAAAAGGAGAAACCATCGACATTTTCTCCATTGAAGAGCTGAATAAAGGACAATATAAAGAGGCTCTAAAGAAGATAGATAACTCAGGTCTTAAGAGCATCTTATACTTTCTATTAGGTGAAAATGAAATCGCAAAGGAAACTATCCTGAAGGCGAAGGAAAGCGATATCTGGTTTAAGAGAGCCTCAGCCATTATACTACTTGATAAAGATGCGCTTAAAGAGCTCTCAGAGGATGATGACGATATGGACAATCTCATAATAGCAATAGCCTACGCAAAAACAGGAGATATAGAAAGCTCAAGAAAGGCATACGAAAGGATATCAAACAAGCTCTTGAGATCAAAAAGCGCATTTATTCAGGATCTAATTAAAGCTTTTGAAGCATCACTAACTCCCTATTTAGCTAAGGATTTAGATAGAGCCTATAGCTTTGAAAAAGCGAATAAGCTATCTGAAGCGCTAAAAATATACCAAGCTGTCTTTAACCTAAGTAATATCAGCGAAAGGAAGAAAATCATATCTCGCGTAAGCTCCATATTTAAAAAGGAGCCTAAACTTAGAGAGCTACCAGAGGAAGCAAGAAAGCACATTGTAGTTGCAAGCATGCTATTCGAAAGGAAAAGGTTTAAAGAATCTCTAGAAGAGTGCAAAAAGGCCTTACATGTAGCACCCTTTACACCTATAGCCTTTAAGGGCATTGCGAAATGTTACGGTGCTCTTGAACTCTATGAACAAGCTATAGAAAATATGAGCTATTACTTAGAGCTCTCTCCAGATGCCCAAGACGCAAGAGAGTGTAAAGATGACATTTATAGGTGGGAGTTTCTTTTAAAGGAAAAAACTGGCTCTAAGTCGTCTTAGAAACTCTTATTACGGCTCCTTCATCAGCTGAAGTCACAAGCTGAGAATATAAAGCTAAATATCCCTTAGTAATTTTAGGGGCAGGTGGCTTCCAACTTTCGAGCCTTCGTTTTATCTCCTCAGGGCTCAGATTAAGATCAAGCCTTCTTCTATCTATATCTATGGTTATAAGGTCACCATCTTGAACTATAGCTATTGGGCCTCCTGAGGCTGCCTCAGGTGAGACATGTCCGACGCATGGCCCCCTTGTGGAACCCGAAAATCTGCCATCGGTTACCAAGGCAGTACTATCACCCAATCCCATTCCCACTAAAGCAGCGGTAGCGGAAAGCATCTCTCTCATCCCAGGTCCGCCACGAGGCCCCTCATAGCGAATAACTATCACATCTCCCCTTTTTATCTTTCCACCGAGGATAGCTTGAACCGCATCTTCACAAGACTCAAAGACTCTAGCTGGACCCGTGTGAACCCTCATAGATGGTGATACAGCCGTCTGCTTAACTACCGCTCCGTTGGGAGCTAAATTGCCCTTAAGTATGACTAGACTTCCCTCTTTATGAACCGGATTATCAAGGGAGCGTATAACTTCCTTATTACGATTCTGAGCTTTCTCAAGCACCTCTCTCAAGGTAGATAAGGTAACATTCCTCTCATCTAAGTGAAGTAGCGGAGAAAGCTCTCTCATAATCGCAGGTATCCCCCCGGCATCATCTAAATCCTTAAGGGTGTAGGGACCAGAAGGTTTCGTGTTAACTAAGTGAGGAGTAGTTTTGCTTATCTTATCAAAATCATCTGGGGTAATTCTAAAGCCTCTCTCACGAGCTATCGCAGGTATGTGAAGAAGAGAGTTGCTCGATCCTCCAACGGCAACTACCACCCTCATAGCATTCTCAAAGGAATTCTGAGTTACTATATCGGATGGCTTAATGCCGCTTTCTATAAGCTTCATAACTTGAATTCCAGAAAGCTTAGCTTCTCTAAGCTTTTTTGAATAAACAGCATGAGTTGTAGCACAGCCTGGCAAAGTTAAACCTAAAGCCTCAGCTACACAGGACATGGTATTGGCCGTACCCATCATAGAGCATGATCCAAAGGTGGGACATATGCACTCCTCCATCTCCCTGAACTCCTCTTCTGTCATAAGTCCACGCTTTAATAGCCCTGCAGCCTCTCTTATCTCATAAACCGCTAAGCTCCTCCCTTTGAAGCTTCCAGGAACCATGGGACCGCCAGTAACCATTATCGAAGGTATATCAATCCTCATCATCGCCATAAGCATTCCAGGAACTATCTTGTCACAGGCCGCTATAAAAACCAAGCCATCCAACTGTTGAGCCTCAACCACAAGCTCTATAGAGTCCGCTATTACCTCCCTACTTGGGAGAACATAACACATTCCCTTGTGTCCCTGAGTTATTCCATCACATATGGATATAGTGTTAAATTCAAAGGGAACCCCACCAGCGAGCCTTATTCCCTCTTTAACAGCTTCAGCGATCTGACGAAATCCCTTATGTCCCGGATGCATCTCATTCCAAGAGTTAACGACACCAACAAAGGGACGGGTCATCTCCTCATCTATAAGGCCACAGGCTTTGAGTAAAGCTCTCATACCGGCCTTCTCTATACCTTCGACTACTACCCTACTTCTTAGCTTTTCCAACTTGCATACCCCCTTAAAACTTAACAACGGGAATGGTTACCAAAGCATTGGGTATAACCCAAACTTTGGCATCCTTACCAAGCTTATTAAAAGCATACTTTAAAGCCTCTTCCATAGTAGGTCTATACTCAAGAAGTAGCTCCCTTAATATGAACTCAGGTACCTTAGTACCAACCATAACTATCTCAGCCCAGTTTAATGCCTTAGCTAAAACAAAGGCCTTGTGCTCTCCAGGCTCAAATCCCTCACGGTAGGCCTTTTCTAAAGCCTCTTCTGGAGTTTTAACGCTTTTCATCCATATGTGATACCCTTCATGTCCTATACCATCCTCACAAAGAGCCGGGATAATTATAATGCCCCCCTTTCTAACTAGGGGAACAGGGCCAAAAAGAACATTATTAACTGCCCTCGTTGCCTGATATAGATCCCTATCTTTAGGATATTTAGGTATCGCTATAACTATCTCAGATTGCTCCTTAACCTCAACCTCATATACCTTCTTGGCGAAGTTTACCCCTTCACAATAAGCCTCTTGAGGATGACCGGCTACAATCCTTATAGGCCTTTTATAATCATCTAAAACGACATTTATAATAAAGTCAACCCCAAGAAAGCATGCTGCCTCATCCAAAAACTTTCTAAAGAGGTTATCCTCAATTACACCAAGGCGAGTTTTTGGGTGATCAAGCATGGAAATGTTATGTGTAGCAGATATGGTTCGAACGCCAGCAACACCAACGGCTATGCTCTTTATACCACCACTATATCCAGCAAAAAGATGGGGTTCTATAACACCGGTAGTTATTCTAAAGTCTGCCTCAAAGACGAACTTATTTACTTCCACAGGTATGCGAGAAGTAGGCGTCTCTCCAAGATAGACCAAAGATGAAGGATCATAAGGAGAGTGGTTTATAACCTTAACTCTCCTTAATACTTCCTCACCATACATCTTGGCACACTCTTCCATAGTATTAGGCCTATGAGTACCAGTAGCTACAACTATGGTTATATCTTTATCAGGGATACCAGATTCATTTAACTCATTAAGCAAAATAGGTAAAATGATCTCCTCACAGGCATATCTAGTTATGTCTGTAGCTACTATCACAACCTTTTGACCAGGCTTCACAAGCTTCCTTAAGGGACTACAACCTATTGGGCTATCTATGGCATCCCGAATAGCAGAAGGAAGGTTCTCGATAGGGGGATACTCCTTGGAGGATATCATCCCTAGAAAGTTTCTGTCCGGAATCTCAAAATTTAAGAAATCCTTCCTAACAGGAAGACTAATAAGCAAGTTAACTCACTCCTTCTAAAAACTTCTTAAAAATTAAGCCTAATAACCCAATAGCTTAGGAATAAACATGGTAATCGATGGAACGTAAGTAATAACAAACAAAGCAAAGATTAAAGCTATTACAAAGGGGAATATAGCTTTAGAGAGAACATCAAAGCTCATACCTGTAAGGCCACAAGCAACAAATAAGTTTACCCCTACAGGAGGAGTAATAAACCCTATCGCCAGGTTAACAACCATGATGATGCCAAAGTGAATTAGATCAACGCCATACCCTTCAACAACCTTGTACAAAATGGGCCCTAAAATTAGTATAGCTGAAAGAGTCTCCATAACACAACCAACAATTAGTAACAAGATATTTATCAATAACAACAAGACAAGCTTATTCTGAGTCAATGCTTGAAACATAGCAACGATCTTATCAGGAATCCCTTCGATTGTAAGCACCTTAGCAAAAGCGGTTCCCGCACCTAATATTATCAATATAGTTCCCACCATTACAGCAGTATCCTTTAACGCCTCTATAGTATCTCTCCAACTCAGCTCTTTGTAAACGAATTTACCCACAAAGAAACCGTAAAAAACCGCAACAACAGATGCCTCTGTAGGAGTAAATACCCCACTATATATTCCTCCTAAAATAACCAATGGAATCATTAAAGCCCATATCGCGTCTTTAAAAGCAATTAGCACCTTCTTTATACTAAACTTTTCTCCTGACCCCACATAGCCTGCCTTTTTAGCAACAAAATAAGATAAAACCATTAATGCTCCACCAAATACAACTCCAGGGCCGAATCCCCCTAAAAACATTTTTCCTATGGAAGCCCCTGTTGCCACTCCATATACAACCATCGGGATGCTCGGAGGAATTATTACTCCCAATCCTCCAGATGCTGCAGCAAGAGCGGTTGCAAACTCCTTGGAGTAACCCCTTTCTACCATAGCAGGGATCATGATGGAGCCAATTGCAGCTACGGTAGCAGGGCTTGATCCTGAAACCGCTCCAAAAAACATACAAGAAAGGATCGTCACAAATGCAAATCCGCCTGGCACATACCCTATAAGGGCTTCCGCAAGGGCCACAAGCCTTTTAGAAAGCCCTCCTTCCTTCATTAGCGAACCAGCAAGTATAAAAAACGGTATGGCCATCAAGGGGAAAGAGTCACAAGCAGTGAAAAGATTTTGAGCCAAAAACTTCATAGGAACAGAACCCAAAAAGTAGATATAAAGCATGACAGCCAAAGCTATAGATATCCCAACAGGCACATTTAACAGTAGAAATAAACCCATCCCCCCTAACAACACCCATAAAACCATTTTCCCTATCCCCTCCCAGGTTAAGGCTCTTACTTCTTACAATTTGCGGTCAGATTCCTTTCCTTAACCAACGAAACGGTATCCCTTATCAACGCTATGCCCATTAAAACGACTCCTACAAGGACACTCAAGTAAGCCAAGGACATAGGAAACCTCACTGCTGGGGAATATTGAGGTCGAATAAACTGCAGAGAATAAACAAGATAAGCTCCCTCATAAGCCATAACTACACAGAAAAACAAAAATAACATATTTGATACCAATCGAAGCACAAACTTTCCCTTTTCCCCTAAAAGAAGCAAAACTATATCTACCTTTAAGTGCCTTTTTCTTCTCACAGCCATACTAGCTCCAAGATAGATAACCCATACGAATAAATATCTTGCAAGCTCTTCCGTCCATGCAAGAGGCCAGTTTAAAATATATCTAAATATTATCTGTAATCCTATAAAAACACACATAGTGGCTAAAAAGGTCACTGCTAAAAACTCCTCGATATTATCTAAATACCCTAAAAGAGCCTTCATCGATCTCATTTCACTTCCCCTCCAGATAAAAGGGTGGCCTCCCCTTGGGGGAAGGCCACCAGCTCTCACCTCTGGATATTTATTTCTTGGACCTTGCCTCTTCTATCTTCTTCAACTCATTTAGTATCTTATTAAGATTCTCTTCTCCTATTTCCTTCTTAAACACATCATATGTGCCTTTCGATGCTTCTGCAAACTTCGCCCTTTCCTCAGGGGTTAGCTCTGTAAACTGCAATTTCTCAGCCACAAGCTTCCTAAACTTATCATCATCAGTTATAGCTCTTTCCCTCTGGAAGGTAGTTGCGGTCTTAGCTGCCTTTTTAACAGCCTCCTGAAGATCCGGAGACAAACTATAGAAAAACTTCGGATTTATCATAAAACCTGTCACATCATAAAAATGACTAGTATCTGTAATGTACTTTTGTACCTCATGGAACTTCATAACATACATGTTAGAATAGGAGTTTTCCTGACCATCGATAACACCCTGCTGTAAAGCTGTAAAGACCTCTCCGAAAGCCATAGGGGTTGGAAGAGCTCCCATCTGCCTGAAAGCCTCCATATGCACAGGGTTTTCCATAGTTCTTATCTTCAAGCCTTTAAGGTCCGCAGGAGTTTTAATTGGGCGCTTACTATTTGTCACATGACGATAACCGTTCTCCCAGAAACTAAGAACAAGAATCCCATCTTTTTCAACAAGTCTCTTCATTTCCTCCCCTATAGGGCTATCTAAAAACTCATATGCAATCTCTCTTGTCTTAAATAAATACGGCAAATTAAATACAAGGAACGTTTTGCTAAAACCAGATAAGGGAGCTAATGAATGTTCACACATCTGAATAGAACCCATCTGTACACCTTCGATTAACTCACGTCCACTGCCCAACTGACCACTTGGAAAGACTTTAACCACTATCTTGCCACCTGAGAGCTTCTCAATCTCCTCTTTAAACTTAAAGCAAGCATCAACAAGACAGTGCCCCTGTGGTAGAACGCTAGCTACTTTAATCTCTATAGGTTGTCCTAATACCAAGCTCGGAAAAGCAATAAAAACGAACCCCATCAACAATACTAATGAAATTAGCTTCTTCATCTTTCTCCTCTCCTTTACGTTAAATTTTACCCCCCTCAGCTCAGCTAAAGATTTGACCTCAGTATTCACCTCCTTTTGGCTATCCTTAATACACCTATAAGCCTCTAAAATCCAACCCCACTATACATAAAGCTTCCCTTATAGCCTCCATAGTTTTCTCATCTATCGGTATTCCTTCTTTCAATCTTTTTTGCATTAATTTGTAGCTTCTCTCACCAGGAAGAAGGATCTCTTCCACATCTTTTGCTTTTTTAGAACCCTTAATAACCCTTATGTAATCATCAACCCTTCTTTTAAATTCCTCAATAGGCATAAAGCTATCTATATTTATAGCCATCATGAAGTGCCCAACACCCATAGGTCTCGTAAAATCAGTAAACATAGATTTTATCTCTCTTCCATAGGAGGATCCCATGAGCAATCCGGAAAGTATATCTATAACTACGGATAAACCATAACCCTTTGGACCCCCGAGAGGAAGCAAAGCACCAGCTAAGGCCTTTTCCGGATTAGTAGTAGGATTACCATCTTTATCTATAGCCCAGCCTTCCGGTATATCTCTGCCCTCCCTTAAGGCTAGCTCAATCTTACCCCTTGGGACCACGCTAGTAGACATATCAAGGACTATGGGAATCTCCTCCCCAGCAGGTATAGCAAGAGCAAAAGGGTTCGTACCCAGGATAGGCTCACACCCTCCATAAGGAGCCATTAAGGCTGCAGTATTAGTAGCGAAGAAGCCGATCATGCTTTCTTTTAGGGCCATCATAGCATAATAGGCTCCTATACCCACATGGTTAGAGTTTCTCACACCCACAACCGCAATGTCGCTCTCTTTAGCCTTCCTTATACAAAGCTCCATAGCGCGCTTAGCTGCAACCTGCCCAAGACCGTTATCTGCATCAAGAAGAGCGATAGTTTTAGACTCTCTTAATAGTTTTATGTTAGGCTTAGCCCTTATAAGACCTAATTTAATTCTTTTAACGTAAGTAGGAAATCTTGATATACCATGAGAATCAATCCCTCTTAAGTCTGCTGAAAGAAGAGATTCAGCCGTGGTTAAAGCATCCTCATAGGGAACATCAAGCTGTCTTAGTACCTGGATCGCTATGTCTTTTAACCTTTCATAGGAAACTAAAAGGGGCATGGTATCCTCCCTTTTTACATTGTTGGCCCAATCCTTGTAATGGCAAATTCCCTATGTCCTAAGGCTTCGGCCTTCGTCATCTTCCCGTTTATAACTAAAAATAGCTCTTCCAATATCCTCAGACCCACATCTTCTATAGTCTCTAAGCCTAAAATTATCGTTCCAGCGTTAATGTCGATGTTATCCCTCATTTTCTCGTAAGTCATGGGATTTCCCGTTATCTTTATAACGGGAGCTATGGGACATCCCACAGGTGTGCCTCTCCCAGTGGAAAATAAAACTACTTGAGCACCTCCAGCAACCATACCAGTTATAGATTGAACATCGTGTCCAGGTGTGTCCATTATCCATAGACCCTTACCTTTCGGAGGTTCAGCGTATTCGACTACCCCTTGAATGGGGGACTTTCCAGCTTTATATATACAGCCTAAGGATTTCTCTTCGATCGTGGTTATACCGCCTTCTATGTTACCGCGCGTAGGTTGAGTACCCCTTAGATCTACACCCATAGCCAAGGCGCTTTTTTCGGCTCGTTCCACTATCTCAAAAACCTTTCTTGCCACTTCTTCACTTATGGCACGCTTAGCAAGTATATGCTCAGCTCCTATAAACTCTGGAGTCTCAGATAATATAGAGGTTCCACCAGCCTTAACTACGTAATCGGAGACAAACCCCATGGCAGGATTAGCTGCTATTCCAGAGGTAGCATCAGAACCGCCACACTCCAAGGCTAAAACTATAGAGGAAAGATCTATAGGCTCCCTCTTCATCTTATAAGCCTCTGAGACGAGCTCTTCCGCTATTTTTATCCCTTTTTCCTTAGCTTTGATCGTACCACCTTCCTCTTGAATAACCAAAACCTCAACCCTTTTACCTGAGGAAGATATTCCATCCGCTAAAACCCGCGGATCAAGCTTTTCGCAACCTAACCCTATTACTAAAACAGAAGCAACGTTCGGATTTCTACCAAAGCCTATAAGGGTTCTTAAAGTCTGTTCATAATCGATGCCAAGTTGCCCACATCCCTCATTATGGACAACGTAAACTGTACCAGGGACGCTGTTTGAGATCGAAGAGGTTACCTCATTTGCACATACGACGCTTGAGATAACCAATACATGATTTCTGATACCAACGGAACCATCTGGTCTTATATAACCCCAAAGAGTCATCACTACCCCCTTCTCTCCTTTTCAATCAAGTCTCCTCTTCCCCTTAAGCTCGCTACATTGTGAACATGGACCCAATCCCCAATATCTATATCTTCAGTCGCTACCCCTATTACCTCACCATACTTTATGACATTCTCGCCCTTCTTAATAGGCCTTATAGCTATCTTATGACCAAAGGGGATGGGAGCCTTAGCCTTAAGCTCCCATCCCCTTCCGAATATATCTACTGAGATCCCTTCCCCCAAGTCTATACTCTCAAGAGCTGTGGCAACATTATCAAGCTCACTCATAACTATGACCTTTTTCATCAACTCACCACCATTAAAGCAACCAATCTAGGTCAAGCTCTTGAAGCTTCCAAGGATAGGGAACCCCGTTCTCGTCCCAGCCAGACATCCTGTAGTAGACCTTCTTAGCCTTTTCAAACTCTTCCCTGGTAACGAACTTACCTTGATGAGGTCCACCACCCTCTAAGGGTAAAAGCATCTTGTCAGCAAGCCTATCCTCTCTGGAATCTATACCGCTTCTAACGTTAAAGGTTCTCATTATGTTAAGCCTTCTTTCTCCAACCTTCATTAGCTCCCAGAGGCTAACCTCCCAACCGGTAGCAGCACTTACTGATTCAACCACCTCTTTATAGGTAAGGGTTCTCGTAGGGGCCATACAGAACATACATATATCAAGAGAGTTAAGCATGCTGTAAGCCATCATCGTGTAATATACAAACCTAACCTTTTTCTCACCGAGATCGGTCCAAGGAAGCCTTTCCACGAAGCCAAAGGTTCCTAACCTTGCGAGACTTGCATCCGTAGCATCCGGGCCTATGCTTGGCTCATGCTCACTCGCCATGTGATCCGCACCTATAGGACATACGGCATAAACTAAGGCTAAGGACCTTTTAACTCTCGGTTCATGAGCAGGATATTCCACTCCCTTGGCCTCAACAGCGAACTTTTCAGCGCCTTTGCCTATTATCTGAGCGGCCCTTCTTGAACCTTCGGCCAATATCTTTCCTATGCCCTCTTTCTTGACTATCTTCTCAATTAAGGGAATTATTACATCCTTATTTCCAAACTTAAGCTCAAGCCCATCCGTATCTGCCTTCGTTAGTATTCCATTTTCGTAACAATCCATAGCGAAGGCTATTGTACCGCCTAAGGATATGGTGTCTATTGTATACCTATTAGCAAGCTCTATAGCCTTACAAACCACATGAGGATCGCTTACGCCAGTGTAAGAACCTAAGGCAGCTAAGGATTCAAACTCAATGCTTCCATATTCCTCATCTATCTCGAAAGGTTCGCTTTCCTTAACCAATCTCTTACACCTAACTGGACAAGCATAGCAACCGGTTTTTTCAAAAGACATTATAGTGCTTATATGCTCACCGCATATCTTCTCCGCTCCCTCGAAAACACCAGCCCTCCAATTATAGGTTGGAAGCATACCAGCAGTGCTATACATCTTAGGTGCCATTGTGGTTCCCCACTGATAAAGCCTTAACTGCCCCGGGATATCCTTGAACCTACCGGCAAAGGCTTTAGCTATGCTCTTGAGCTTTTCCTCATCGTGGAAAGGAATCTTCTTAGTAGGCTTCACCAATATGGCCTTTAACTTCTTCGAGCCCATTACAGCACCTAAGCCGCCTCTTCCATGCACATCATGAAGGTCGCAAATTATGCAAGCAAATCTAACTAGGTTCTCTCCACCAGGGCCTATCCCAAGTATTCTTAAGCCCTTTTCACCAAGCTCAGCCTCCACCTCTCTTAGGACATCGCCATTGAGCTTACCCCAAAGATGAGACGCATCCCTTATCTCTACATTCCCATCCTTAACGAAAAGGTAAACCGGCTTAGAAGCGCACCCTTTAACAACTATCGCATCTAAACCAGCGCCCTTTAAAGCTACACCCCAAAAGCCACCAGCCTCGCTATCTGAGATCCCACCTGTTAAGGGAGATATCGCAGTGGCAGAGTGCCTTGCAAAGCCAGGGACAGGAACACCTGTAGCAACACTTGGAGCGAAAACTATCACATTCTCAGGAGAAAAGGCATCAGTACCAGGCTTGGCAAGCTTAGCTACATAATAGCTTCCCAAGCATCCTCCACCCATATACCTTCTGAAGAAAGCCTCTCCCGGACTTTCATACTCCACAGTCATATTGGAAAGATCCACAAGAGCTATCCTGTTCCAAAAACCGTAAGCCAATCTTATCACCCTCCTATCTTTTTCTTATTTCCCAAATTTGAGGATTAGCTATATTATCTGGCCTTTCACCTTTCAGTACCATAATAACATTCTTACAGACCATTCTCGCCATGTTAGATAAGGTCTCCTCCGTATGAGCAGCCATGTGAGGAGTTGCAACCACATTTGGAAGCTTAAGCAAGGGCTCATCAGCTGAAGGAGGCTCAGGGTCATAAACGTCAAGACCGGCTCCAGCTATAACTCCATCTTTAAGCGCGTTATAAAGCGCCCTCTGATCGATTACTGAACCCCTTGCAGTATTAATCAATATCGCGCTCTTCTTCATCAAGGATAATTCCCTTTCACCTATAAATTTTTCCGTTTCCTTAACGGCAGGTATATGTATGGTAACAAAATCCGAGGTCCTGAGCAAATAATCCAGATCTTGAGTGAGCTCTACATCTCTTAAGCCTTCCCTTTCAAGGATTTCCTCTGTTATATAAGGGTCATAACCGATGACCTTCATGGAAAAACCATACCTGCATATTCTGGCTACCTTTCTACCTATGTTACCAAGGCCTATAACACCCAAGGTCTTTCCCAAAAGCTCTATACTTTTAACCTGAAGCCTATAGCTATAGTTCCCATGATATCTAAATTCGACATTAGCATCCCATATGTGCTTAGCCACAGCTAACATCAGGGCAACTGTATGCTCCGCTACAGCGTTAGCGTTAGATCCAGGGGCATAAACCACAGGAATACGAAATTCATTGGCAGCATCCAGATCCACATTATCAACCAAAGCTCCATGCTTACCTATTACCAAACACCTTTTAGCAGCTTGAATAATCCTTCTAGATATATAAGGAGTAACTCTAACTATTATACCATCGTATTCCCCAACTACATTAAGAATGTGGTCTTCCTTTAAGCTTGAAGATACTTCGTAATCTATGCCAGATTCCTCAAGCATTTTAAGGCCATCAGGGTGAATCTCTTGCATAAGTAATAACTTTCTCTTTTCCATAAAAAGCCCTCCTCTAAAGTAGCTTCTTTAATATATGGGGAACCTCATAAAGCTTGAAAGCTATCTTAACACCTGCCCCTTCGAGCTTTTCTATCTTGCTACGGAAGCTGCCTGATTCACCCTGGATTATCGCACCAGCATGCCCCATTCTCTTACCAGGAGGAGCCAACCTACCAGCAATGTATGCTATAACAGGTTTACTCATCTTCCTTATAAATTCGCTTGCTTCCTCCTCGCGGGTCCCTCCTATTTCCCCCACTATAACAACAGCCTCGGTATCCTCATCCTTCTCGAAGAGCTCAAGTATCTCTGACATATCCATACCAGTGACAGGATCAGCTCCTATACCTACAACGGTGCTTTCACCAAAGCCAGCTTCATTCAAATAACCAGAGACCTCATAAGATAGCGTTCCGCTCCTTGATATAACGCCAATTCTTCCGGGCTTAAACATATTACCAGGCATTATGCCAAGCTTACCCACACCAGGGGTTATAACCCCAGGAGTAGTAGGACCAAGCATGTAAGCTCCTCTATTTTTTGCCATCTCGCGCATCTCCATAGTGTCAGCCACAGGAATATGTTCAGGAACGACAACTACAAGCTTTATTCCCGCATCTATAGCCTCAAAAACCGCATCTTTAGCCGCAAAAGGTGGGGCAAAGATCACAGAAGCATTAGCTCCAAAAAGCTCAACTGTCTCCTTAACATCATCAAAGACTGGAACCCCATAAACCACTTCCCCTTTTCTTCCAGGGGTTACACCAGCTACGATATTGGTACCGTACTCAACCATCCACCTCGTTTGGATGCTTCCAACCCTTCCAGTTATACCCTGAACTATAGCTTTAGTTTCACGAGTTAAAAGAATAGCCAAATTACTCACCTCGCTTCGTTAAAACCTCTTTCAAAAGATCAACCAACCTTTCCGTATGAAAGGTGTAGACAAGGTGAACGCCAGCACTCCTTAATATCTCCCAAGCTTCTTTCTCCTGATTTCCAATCGCCTTGACCACTATAGGAATATCCTTAGCGAAGCTCTCCTTCGCCTCTTTAATCCCATTTGCCGCCTCTATAAGAGAGTTAACCCCACCATAAAGGTTAATAAGGATAGCCTTTATGTTACCTCTTTTTAAAAGCAATCTTATGGAATCTCTAAGAAGCTTAGCGGTTATCCCTCCACCAGTTTCAAGAAAATTAGCAGGCCTTAATCCTTCATCGGCCATTAGGTCTACCGTACACATGCCCAAGCCAGCACCGCTTGATATGAGCCCGATATCACCATCAAGACCTACATAGCTTACCCCTACTTCCTTAGCTTCCCTTTCCATCTCATCCTCAAAGCTAGATGTTTCAAACTCAAGAAAACGCTTCTGCCTAAATAAGGCGTTATCATCCACCTCAACCTTAGCATCAGCAGCAACTAACCTACCATCCCTTAAAAGGCACAAGGGATTAATCTCTAAGATTAATAAATCTGATTTAACGAAGGCCTCAAACATCGTATAAGCTAACTTAGAAAGCTTAACCAGAAGCTCTCCACTAAAACCTCTTTCCCTTAAATAGCTCCTTACCTCGTATTCTCTAAAAGGCTCACTTGGATATTTATCTATCCTTAAGAGCTTCTGAGGATAAAGCCTGACTATCTCCTCTATATCCATACCACCAGAATCACAAAACATAAAAACGCGCTTTCCCTTTTGAGGGTCTATGGTTACACCAATATACATCTCTCTTTCTATTTCAAGCGCTTCCTCAACCAAAAGTCTATTAACTTTAAAGCCTCTTATATCCCTTCCTAATAGCTCGGAAGCCACTTTTTTAGCCTCTTCCGGATCAGAAACAAGCCTTATTCCCCCAGCCTTTCCCCTTCCACCAGTGGGAATCTGAACTTTAAGAACCGCTTTTTTCCCTATCTCCTTTACGGCATTTTGAGCCTCCTCTGGACTTTGAACAACCATCCCTTTAGGAACATCGATAATGCCCAATGAGCTTAAGAATTCCTTGCCCTGGTATTCAAGAAGCTTCAAAGCCTAACCCCCCTCCTGATACCCCTTATTAAAGAGCTCAAAGGCAGCTCTCAAGGCCTTTAAGTTTACTTCCCTTGTTGCCGGTGGAACCCTATTTAAGACCGCCTTCTCCAAGGATTCCCTTTTGACTATCTTTGTAGCCTCAACGAGTATGCCTAAGGCAACCACATTCGCTGAAAGAGGTTTACCCGTTTCCCTTATGGAAAGCTCAGTTATAGGAAACTTATAAATCGACTTAACTTTCGAAACCGGATTCAAATCTTTAACATAGAGAGTATCGACAATCACTACTCCATCCTCTTTCACGCTACCCCCATACTTATCTATGGCATCCTGAGTCATCGCAAGAAGTATATCAGGGCTTTCTATCTCAGGGTAGTTTACTTCCTCGTCGCTTATTATCACCTCTGACCTGCTTGCTCCACCCCTTGCTTCAGGGCCATAGGATTGATTATGCGTAGCGTTCTTACCCTCATAAAGAACAGCAGCTTCAGCGAGTATGATCCCTGCTAATACCAAGCCTTGCCCACCGTAACCGCTTAACAATATCTCTTTCCTCATATTACACTTCGCCACCCTTCATCCCTTCAGAGAGCCTCTTTACCAAGGCATTATAGGAATCCATAAACTCAGTCCTTTCATGATTTACCCAAAGCTCGCCTATCAAGAACTTATCCTTTAAATCCTCCTTAGAGTACTTATCAGCTTGCTTAACCATAATCGCATGTTCCTTCTGCCACAAAAGCATCTCATATGGGCTTCTCATGTTGTTTCTCCTTCCGTAACCTACAGGACATTGAGATATAACCTCAACGAAGCTAAAGCCCTTATGAGAAAGAGCCTTTGTTATAAGATCAATGGTCAAGTGAATATGGTAAACGGTTCCTCTTCCAACAAAGGTAGCACCTGCCGCCTTAACAAGCTCACATATATCAAAGGGCGGTTCAATGTTTCCATAAGGAGCGGTAGTAGCATATGCTCCCTGAGGGCTCAAAGGAGAATATTGCCCACCGGTCATCCCATATATACTGTTATTTATCAATATGGTGGTTATATCCACGTTCCTCCTTGCGGCATGTATCAAGTGGTTTCCCCCTATTGCTGCACCATCACCATCCCCAGTAATGACTATCACTTTCATCTCAGGACGCATAAGCTTAAAGCCGGTCGCAAAAGCCAAAGTCCTACCGTGAGTAGTCTGAATGGTGTTAAAATCAAGAATAGCATTTGTTCTCGCGGAGCAACCTATTCCAGTAAAAACAACTATCTCATCTTTCTTAAAGCCAAGCTTATCTATAGCAGTGATCAGAGCTCTTACAACCGTGCCATTTCCACATCCCGGACACCATATATGAGGTAGCTTGTTTAACCTAAGGTAATTCTTTATGTTAACCATCCTTAAGCACCCCTTTAATTGCACCCACTATCTCAGCGGGAGAGATCATCTTTCCATCTGCCCTATTTACACCGAGAGCCTCTCTTTTAATAGCCCTTTCGATCTCCCCTATCAGCTGTCCCATGTTCATCTCAGGGACAACCACAAGCTTAGCCTTCTTAGCATACCCTTCAACCACATCATAAGGGAAGGGCCATATAGTCTGAAGCTGAAGAAGCCCAGCTTTGACTCCCTTATCCCTTAAGATCTTCACCGCATCCTTAGCAGAGCGAGCGGTACAACCATAGGTAATTATCAAGACATCTGCATCTTCAGCATAGTAGCTCTTATAATAGGTAAGCTTATCTCTGTAATAATCTATCTTCTTGTGAAGCCTCTTTATAAGCTCATCAGCCGCCTTGTGGCTATAAGTCGCCGGAAAGCCTTCCTCGTCATGAACATTGCTCGTAACATGATATCTATAACCGGTACCAGGACGAGCATAATCGGGAACGAAATCTACCCCACCCTTACAGGGTTTATACTGTTCAGGGGGAAGCTTCGTCTCTCTCCTATTTATTATCTCTATCTCACCCTCATCAGTTATAATCATCTTTTCCCTCAAGTGCCCTACTACCGCATCTGTAAGAAGTATAACAGGGTTCCGTACAAGCTCAGATATGTTGAAGGCTTTAATGGTTAGATCAAAGGCTTCCTGAACCGTTGCTGGGCTTAAAACAACAATGGGATGATCCCCATGGGTCCCCCACCTGGATTGCATCACATCTCCCTGCGCAGGCAAAGTAGGCAATCCTGTGCTCGGCCCACCCCTCTGAACATCAACCACTACACAGGGGGCTTCAACCATTATCGCATAGCCAATGTTTTCCTGCATCAAGGTAAAGCCAGGACCGCTCGTTGCAGTCATAGCTTTAAAGCCCGCCATAGATGCACCTATTACCGCAGCTATGCTTGCTATCTCATCTTCCATCTGTATAAAAACCCCTCCCACCTGGGGCATCCTGTAAGCCAAGACTTCCGCTATCTCGGTGGCTGGTGTTATAGGATAACCGGCAAAAAACCTCGCACCCGCAATTATAGCCGCTTCCGCTATCGCCTCATTACCTTGGATGAACATGATCCTATTCTTATCACCCATTAAGCTTCCTCCTCCCAGACCTCAACCGCATAATCAGGACATCTTAGCTCACAGTTTTTACAACCTATACAATCCCCCTCGCGTACCACCCTAACCTTTCCATCCTTAGAAAACTCAAAAACTCTCTTAGGACAGAACTCCACACATATGCCGCAAGATTTACACCACTTCGGGTTAAGATTAACCTTAAACTTTTTCGGCAAAATTACCACCTCTTTTACGAAGGTCTAACCACCCGCCATAAGATAGATAACTACTATCTCATCCCCCTCCTTAACTAGCCTCCTATAATACTCATCTCTAGGTAAAACATCTCCATTCACCATTACCGTGTTAGAGGACACATCATATCCAAGGCTCTCTAAAAACTGCCCTATACTAATATCTTTAGATATTTCAATCGTTTTATTATTGACCTTGACAAACATGAAGCGCTCCCCCTTGCCACAGAATTAACCACATTATACCAAGTATACTAACTACATTCAATTATAAAACTCAAATTTTTCTTACCGCTCCCTTAGAAGCGCTTTCCGCAAATCTTTCATAAAACCTCAAGTAACTGTTTTTATGAATAAAGCCACGCTCGATGGATAGAGTGAAATCGCTCATCCTTCTTCTATACTCCTCCTCAGATATCAAAAGATCCACCCTTTTATCCTTGATATCTATTCTTATAGGATCACCATCCTGGACTACAGCTATTGGACCGCGAGCGGCAGCCTCAGGCGAAACGTAAGCTACAGATATTCCATAAGATGCACCACTTAACCTTCCATCTGTTATCAAAGCCACATTCTTATATCTATTTATTATCTCAACACAGCGATGAAGCTCCCTCATACCTGGGCCCCCTCGAGGCCCCTCATAGCGAATAACTATTACCTCTCCCTCCTTAAGAGCATTCTTAGAAGCATACTCCATAAATTCATCTTCGGAGTTAAAGACTCTAGCAACCCCCTCGAATCGCTCGACGAAGCTCTCCTTTAATGCAGAAACCTTAAGCAAAGCACCTTGAGGAGCTAAGTTTCCTTTAAGAATCTTTATAGATCCTCCCTTAGAAACTGGATCGCTTAAATTCCTTATTATGGATTTTATGGGCTTTAAACCCCTATATTCTTTCAGGATATCTCTATAGCTTTTGCCAGAAACGGTTATCCTATCAAGGTGAAGAATGGAAGAAAGCTCTCTCATAACCGCAGAAACTCCACCAGAAAAGTAGAGGTCTATAACCGTATTCTCATCGCTGTTTGGAGTTATCTCAGCTATCAATGGAACCTTCTCGCTTATCCTCTCAAAGTCCTCCATACTGATATCTATACCAAGCTCATAGGCAATAGCAGGAATATGCAGAACCGCATTTAGAGAGCCGCCTAAGGCCATCAAAACTGCTATAGCATCCTCAAAGGCCTCTTTTGTTAATATCTCCGATGGCTTTGGTCCCTCCTTAGCTAAGCGAACCGCTACCTCCCCGGTTAACCTTGACAGTTGCGATCTCTCTGAACTCCCCGAGGGAGAAAGGGCAGAGCCAGGTAATCCCATACCTAAAACCTCAGCCACTATACACATCGTATTGGCCGTCCCAAGGAAAGGACAGATCCCAGGACAAGGATAGTACATTTGAGTAACATCAAGGAGATCATCAGAGGATATCTTACCTTCAAGGAAGGCTCTCCTTGCCCCTTTTGAGTCTTTGGGCTTAATTAAGTTATGCATCGGACCAGCTCCGAGCCATATCGATGGTATATCAAGTCTCCCCATAGCCATAAGCATGCCAGGGACTATCTTGTCACAGGAAGACAAAAATACAAGAGAATCAAATATATCGTGCCCTTTAACCATGGCCTCCACTGAATCAGCTATCAGCTCCCTACTTGGAAGACTATAGTTCATCCCCTTATGCCCCTGAGCTATACCATCACATATGGCTATGGTGTTAAACTCTATGGGAAGCCCACCAGCCTTATAAACCCCCTCCTTAACCCTTTGAGCTAAATCCCTTAACGGATAATGACCAGGAACAATCTCATTCCAGGAGTTAACTATCCCCACTATAGGCTTATCAAGATCATCACGAGAAAACCCGTTTGAAAGAAGATGCCCCTTTATCAGCTCTTTCACATAACGCGGAAAACGATTCAATCTATTCATATTATTAAAACCCCTTTCCTCAAATAAGCCCTAATTTCCTTAAAGCTTCCCTCATTTTCTCTTTAATCTCCTCATTAGCTGGCCTAAATGGCTCCCTAGGATACATCTTGATACCTCTTAAGTTAACCATAGTGTAAGCCCCAACCGTAGTGGTATTAGCGAGCCTCATTAAATCCCTTACCGCTAAAACCCTATTGTGAATTTCTATAACCTTCTCCCTTGGAGACCCATTTATAACAGCATTATAAAGCTCTTTACAGAGCTCAGGAAAGGCATTGCCTAAGCCCGGTATGAAGGCTCTAACGCCAAGGGAAGCAGCCGGTACAAATAACGCCTCGGTCCCTATTACTACATCGAAGCCCTCTTTATTCACTTTCCTCTTGTAGTCGGATAAAACCATGATATCGAAACTGCTATCCTTAACACCATATATTCCCTCTTCCGCTAACCTTTTAAGAAGGCTTACACTGACCCCATAACCTACAGTCTTGGGATTGTTGTAGACATATACAGGAATACTCACCGCATCAAGCAATCTCTTAAAGTAGTAAAATACATCTTCCTCTGCATGGTGATAATAGAAGGGAGGTACGGAAGATATGGCATCAGCCCCTATAGCCTCAGCATGCTTAGCGAGCTCAAGGGCATCCCTTGTGCTTATGCTTCCCACATGAACTATAACAGGGACCTTCCCATTAACCTCTTCAACAACAACCTCTGCAACCCGCTTTCTTTCCTCTACTCTTAAAAGCGGTCCACACCCGTATGTTCCCAATATGAAAAGCCCATCAACGCTTCTTAAAAGAAACCTTGTAAATTCCCTCAGGGCTCTCTCATCTATTTCGCCATGCTCATCAAAGGGAACTATCATGGGGGGTATAACTCCCTCAAGATACTTAAACCTCATTAAAACACCCCCTTACTGAAAGGTACAGATTTCATCGAACTCTTCCTGAAGCTTCCAATAGAGCCTCTTATATAATTCATATAATTTATTATATAAGTCGAACCAAGAGCTTTCTGGAACGATTTCATCAACGATCTCTAAAGCCTTGTTCAAGATTTCCGAGTAGCTACTTATATAACCAACTCCTCTCATAGCCATTATCGCCGCACCGAAAGAGGAAGCCTCCTCTATATTCACTCTACTTATAGGCCTTCCTAATACGCTTGAAAGCACCTTAGCCCATAAACTGAACCTCATCAATCCACCTGTTCCCCTTATCTCCTTAGGAACCTCAGCTACTTCAGAAACAGCCTCATATATGCTCTTCATCCTAAAGGCAACTCCTTCTATTATCGCCCTCGAAACGTGTCGCCTATCATGATGAAGAGCAAGCCCGAACAAAACGCCCCTTGCATTAGCGTTCCAGAAGGGGCATCTCTCACCGGTTAAGAAAGGTAAAAATAAAAGACCAGAGGATCCCGCTTCAACATCAGAAGCCCACCTTTCCATTTCCCTATAGGGATCCTCTTCCCCTTTCAGCTCCGGATAGAAATTATCTAAATACCAAGCCATAACAAGGCCAGCATTGTTTATAGCACATCCCACTATCCAGGTCTCATCATCTAGGATATAACACCACGTTCTTCGCCTCTTATCTGTCAGAGGCTTATTCACAGCCATTCTAACAGCCCCGCTTGTCCCAAGCATAGCGGCCATAACTCCTCGAGCTATAGATCCAGAGCCAAGAGAGGATAAGGCACCATCCCCACCACCTATAACTATAGGAGTACCCTCCTTGAAGCCGGTTTGAAAGCTTGATTCACTGACCATCTTGCCAATCACGGTTAAGGGTGAAACCGCAGGGCTAAGCTTATTCATGCTTATCTTAAGTTCATCAAATATGCTTTTCTCCCATGTCTTCTCTCGTATATTAAGAAGACCGCTTCCTGAAGCTACGGATATATCAATAGCGTTAACCTTCGATAAGTTCCATAAAATATACTCTTTTATCATTACTATCTTGGAGGCCTTTTCTAAGAGGTCGGGAGCTTCATGCCTAAACCACACGAGTTTTGATAAGGGGTAATTAACATGAAGAGGACAACCTGTAAGATCATAAAGATGATCAAAAGCTTTAGCATACCTCTTAAGAAGCTCCGTTGACCTGTTATCACCCCAGATGATCAAGTTTGTAAGCTTCTTCATCTCTGAATCCACAAGCATTATGCTATGAAATATACTGCTTAAGCCGATAGCTTCAATCTCATAACCGCCTTTAAGCTGAGATAACGCTTCACTCATAGAAGTATAAACAGCGCTTACGATCTCATCGGGATTCTGTTCCACCCAGCCGATCTTAGGCTGAATCATCCTATAGTTTCTCTTAGCGGTAGATAAAAGAACGCCATTGCCGTCAAAAATACAACACCTTGCACCTGTAGTGCCTATGTCAACGCCAGCAAAGGCTATTTTTTTGTTCAAGCAGCGGTCCAACCTCCGTCAACGAATATTATTTGACCTGTTATATAACGAGCCTCCTTAGAGGCAAGGAAAGCAGCAACCCCTTTTAGATCCTCCAGGACACCGAACCTACCCAAGGGGATCCTTTTAACCATATGCTCTAATCTCTCTTTATCTTTAAAGACGGCCTCTGTCATCTTCGTCTCATACCAGCCGGGTGCAATAGCATTCACCCTTATACCATAAGCCCCCCACTCTTTAGCAAGGGCTTTGGTAAGAGAGGCAACAGCCCCTTTTGAGGCAGCGTAGGCACATATATTAGGTACGGTTACTTCCGTAACCGTAAGCGAGCAGACGTTAATTATCGATGGATTAGAGGATCTCCTTAGAAGATTAAAAGCCTCCTTACAAACGTAAAACACTCCAAAGAGATTAACCTCTATGATTTCCTTAAAATCCTCAACTGGAAACTCTTGAGCAGGGTATCTTTTATTTATGCCGGCCGCATTTACTACCACATCAAGCTTTCCATAGTGCTTTTCCACCCAGTTAATCATCCTCTTTACGCTCTCAAGGTTGGAAACGTCACATACATGGCTTACCGATTTAACCCTATATTTTTCCCAGATCTCAAGCGCTACCTTTTCAACCTCTTCCTGAGTTCTACTAACCAATACTATATCGCTTCCAGCCTCAGCTAAACCCTCAGCGAGCGCTCTACCTATACCTCTTGAGCCACCTGTAACAAGAGAGACCATCCCTTTAAGCTCGAACATGGGCTTTTTCTATCCTCCTTCTTCCAAGAATCATAAGTATTATTAAAACCCATAGTATTATACAAATAGGCCTTGTAAGGAATGGAATTATACTCTCATTTAAGGTTAAGGCTCTCCTTAAGTTCTCATCAGCCATCCTACCTAAGATCAAACCTAAGGTAAACGGAGCAAGAGGATATCCATTATTTCTCAAAATATAACCAACAACGCCGAAAACTAATGTTACATAGACATCAAATATGGAATGGTTAACAGCATAAGCACCTATGACGCATAGAGTAACAACAATAGGCATCAACACATCCTTTTTAACAAGGAGTATCTTTATAAGCATGTTACTTATAAGAAGACCAAAGATAAGAAGCATAAAGTTAGCCATAACCTGCATGGCAACATAGTCAAAGAAGAATTGAGGAGCTTCAATAAAGATGAGAGGTCCAGGCCTTATACCGTGAAGTAATATACCACCTAAAAGCACAGCCGCTGCACCGCTACCAGGTATCCCAAGGGCTATCATAGGAATGGAGGCCCCACCTATGCAAGCGTTATTAGCGGTCTCAGCAGCTATGACCCCCTCAAGACTGCCTTTTCCTATCTTCTCCCTTTCCATCCCTACATTCTTTGCAGTGCCATAACTAACCCAAGCAGCTACATCTTCACCTACCCCTGGAATTATCCCTATGATTATTCCAATTATGGATGCCCTTATAGTCGTCTTCCAATATTTAAAAACGCCAAGTAAAGGAACTGTAACCCTAAGCTTTTTAGGATCAACCATAAGCTTTCCCTGACCAGGCTCCCTCATAACACAGAAGACCTCGGTCAAGCCGAAAAGACCGATCAAAGCCGGAATTAGAGATATACCGCTTAACAGGTTCAAGCTACCAAAGGTAAAGCGAGGATAAGTGGTCATATTATCCATCCCTATCATAGCGGTCATAAGGCCTAAAAAGCCAGTGATCCATCCCTTAATCTGAAGCTCCCCCATGGTTAAGCTACCGCATATCATTACACCCATTATAGTTAAGACGAAGAACTCCCAAGATCCAAACTTAAGCGCTATCTTAGCAAGAAGAGGAGTAGCAACTGCCAGCGCTAAAACCCCGATAAGCCCTCCCCAGAAGGAGGCTAAACGAGCGTAACCCAAAGCCTCACCAGCCATTCCCTTCTTAGCAAGCTCATATCCATCTATAGCGGTTGCTGCTGCAGATGGTGTCCCAGGGATGTTAAGTAAAACAGCGCTATTAGAACCGCCATATATACCACCACAATACAAGGCAACAAGCATTGGAATGGCATATTTTGGAGCTAATCCATAAGTTATCCCGCTTAAAAGCGCTATACCCATGGTAGCTGTAAGACCAGGCAAAGCACCGATTATTATTCCAAGAATAGATGAAATGGACATTAAAAACAGCAACTTTGGCTCAAACATGCTTATAAAACCATCAAAAAGCCTGACTAAGCTCTCCAAAACCCCATCCCCCCTATCAACTAAGCATTAGGGCAACCTCACCGCAAAGAGCTTTCCAAAGGAGTATGCTAATCCTAAGCTTACTAAAACCGCTATACCAACAGCCATATAAAGCTTCGTGCTTTTAAAATAAATATAGGAACCTATTAGATACAAAAAGGTAGCCAAAGTGTAAGGTATCTTGCCTAAAACTGCAACATAGGCAATTGTTAAAACTATAAACATCAAAAGTCTCCTGGTTTTTATCTTCTCAAGATCCTTTTCAGATGTATATTCCTTTACTTGAAAAACACTTACCCTCACCCTTTTAATAAAAAGATACAAAATAAGGCTTAAAGAAAGAAGCATAAGAACGGCAGATAAAAAGGCGGGAGTCAGTCCAGGGGAATCATGAGGGGTACCCTTTGGCATCTTCAAAGACTCGAGCAAGCCATAAAGTCCTATCAAGAAAACGGAAATACATATACCGATTTCCCAAAAGAATCTCCTCTTATCCATCTTAAAAGGATCGCCTCCATCATCTTAGTATGCTTTAAAAGGCAGGTGGCCTTAAAACCACCTGCCGTCAATTACCCTTCTAGATAGAACTATTACTCCGGCTTAGGAATCTTAAAGTCCTCAGGAGATCTTCTGGCAAGCTTAAGATCATGCAAAAGCCAACTAACTAAAGAGGTTTCCCTTGCTGCCCACTCTTCAGACTTCTTCCTGTCATAACCAAGATATATCATTGCCTGTTTCTGGATGAACTCCTTGAACTTCGGAGACTGAACAGCCTGAGCATAAGCCTTATCTATAGCATCAACAACCTCTTGTGGAACATCCCTCGGTACAGCTATGCCCCACCAACCACCGAAAGGCAGGTACTTCTTTATGTTAGGAGCCCATTTTGCCACTGTGGGAATCTTACCTACACCCTCTATCTCGATATCCTCATCGTTAAAGTGTGCAAGTATCTTAAGTTGACCGCCTTTAATCAAGTCTACGGCTTCCATTAAGCCAGGTATACCAGCCTTCGTTTCCCCAGCTACAGCAGCTGCTGCCGCCGCACGACCGCTTGGATAAACCACTATCTTAAAGTCTCCTCCTACTTCCTTCTTAAGCATCTCCAAAGCTATATGCCAGCCATTAGCTATACCAGAGTTAGCAAGTGTTAAGTCCTTGCCTACCTCCTTCATCGCCTTTATAAAGTCATCCATCGTCTTTATAGGAGAGTCGGGCTTAACGCATATGGTAGCTACACCTGCGGCAGCGATCCACATATGAAAATCTTTATAAGAGAAGGGACCAAGATCCATAACTTGATACATCCTTATATTATCAGAAAGACCAAGCCAGATATAACCATCATGAGGTTGACCCATAACATAAGCTGTAGCTACAGCACCGGTAGCGCCAGGCATGTTAATAACGTTAATGGGAACCTTCAATATCTGCTGCATCTCTGCTGCCAAGGCTCTGTTAACCTGATCGGTCGCTCCACCAGCGCCAAACTGCACGATCACTGTTATGGGCCTCGTTGGATATGCAGCAAGCGCTCCGCCCGCTAATCCAACAACAAGTAACCCCATCACCAACAAAACCAGAAACTTCTTCATCTTTCTTCCCTCCTTCTAATTAAATTTTTTTGACAGATTCACCTTTATACTCGGTTATAAAATACCACCTCCTTCCTTCACATAGCGGCTTTACATATGCGGATAAGATCCTCAACCGTAGGTGTCCTTGGATTTATGGGGATACCAACGTTATTCATCGCCTCACGGCATATATCCTCAAGGGCCTCCTCTTTAATCCCAACCTCTTTCAGGCTCGAAGGTATACCCACATCCCTACATAGCTCCTTAACCGCTTCCACCGCTTTCCTTGCAGCTTGGATCTCAGTAAGACCGCAAGTATTTTCACCAAGGGCCTCAGCTATCTTAGCAAACTTGGAAACGTTACCTATTAGATTAAACTCCATACCATAAGGAAGAAGTATCGCATTTATAACTCCATGAGGAACATCGAAGTATCCTCCCATGACCGCAGTTATAGCGTGAACCACACCAAGCTTGGTGTTCGCAAAGGCTAAAGCAGCCATGGTACTACCAAGAAGCATGTTATAGCGAGCCTCAAGGTTATCTCCCTTTGCATAAGCAGCCCTTAAATATTTTCCTATAAGATAAATAGCATGTAAAGCTATAGATTCCGATATAGGTTCAGTAATTACATTCGTATAAGACTCTATAGCATGGGTTAAGGCATCAAGACCGGTTGCCGCAGTAACGCTTGGAGGCATACTAACGGTCAAGAGGGGGTCACATATAGCTATAGAAGGGGCAAGCTTAGGATTTCCTATCCCCATCTTAACCTTTTTATTTGTGTCCTTTATAACCGTTACCCATGTTATCTCGCTTCCTGTTCCAGCGGTCGTTGGAATAGCTATTAACGGAAGGATCTTATTCTTTGGGGGGTTCTTCCAGAAATAGCCTATCTCTCCTTCATTCGTAAGAAGAAGTCCGATAGCCTTAGCGGTATCTATTGAGCTTCCTCCACCAACTGCAACTAAAAGATCACAACCGAACCCTTTAGCTACCTTCACGCCCTCATCCACTATCTCAACTGTGGGGTTAGGCTCAACCTTAGAAAAAACCTCGGTTTTGAAACCAGCAGCATCAAGCTTCCCTTTGATCTTCTCCACTATATTTGTGCGCAAGACACCAGTATCGGTAACTATAAGAACGTTTTTACCACCAAGCTCGTTTACCCTATCTACTATCTTCTCTGCCTCTCCAACTCCAAAGTATAGCTTCGTTGGAATCTGCCAAACAAAGGGCTTAACAAACATCTTACCCCCTCCTTTTCGAGAAAGGCAAAGCCTTTCTACTATCTTGAACATTGACTTACAAGGTAGAATAAAAATTAAAATCTGAGAGGAAAGACCAGCTTACCTTCTCGTATGAAAAAAAATTAGATTCTGAGCATACTTTCTAAGAATAGGTATGCTCAGTATTCCATTTTAAGATTATCACAAACAGGAGATCCAGTCAAGGGAGCCCATGTCCAATTGCAAAGAGGCTCTAGAATCTTACCTAAACGATTCATCTAAAAACAATGCTACAAATTCTTGACAAAAAAAGCAAACAGTTTTTATAATATATATTTGGTTAGTCCACCATACCATATACAAACTATTATCGTATTTTAAATAATAAATTAAAAGGTGGCAGAACATCATACCAGTTTCACTTAAGGGTGGCTTAATTCTCTCTTAAAGGAGGGAGGGAGATGAGAGGGTTTAAGTTGGGAGTTTTAAGCGCGTTAGGGATCTTAATGCTGACCCTCTCGAGCGTAATGGCAATGGACTTTAACTCCTTCCTCCAAGAGGCCTCAAAAACGGGAATTACCATCGAGAAGAAGGACGATGTGATTGCATGGACCGGACCATACGGTGGAAAAATCAAACCCAATGGTCCACTAGCAGGGAAGAAAATCGGTATTGTAGTGGGATGCGACTTCAGCGACTGGCAGGCATATTACTTAGCAGATTTCATAGGAGAGTTTGGGGGAACACCTCAGTTCATACTTGACAACAATCACTTATGGAAGGTTTCACGACACCTCTTTGGATCTGGAGCACCTGTTGAACCAACCGGACGATGGGGTTTAACTTGCACTGCCGGTTTTGATGGGCTTGGCCTAAACGGAACAAGGCTTCTTCCACCTGTGCTCATGCAACAGGGTAAAGGACATGTCGCAAATCTTCCCGTAGCTAATCCAGCGGATTACGATGCTATCATCATCCTAGGCGGATGGGCAGGAGACATAATGTATGCTGATGATGTGGCTATAAAGTTCATAAAGGCAGTCGTTGACCGTGGCGTTCCTGTAGCAGCCATAGGCGAAGGGATATTACCCTTAATCAAGCTTGGAACGGTTAAAGGTAAAAAGGTCACCGGCAATAAGGTAGTTAGCTACATGCTTCAGAAGATAGCTGAATTTAAAGACGAGCCAGTTGTAGTCGATGGAAAACTCATTACCGCCAGAGATACCATAGATACACCAGCACTTTTAAGAGCGCTTTGCAAAGTCTTCGACCCCAATTTCAAGGATATACACAAAGATATTCTCAAGGGCAAAAAGGTTATGATCATGGTTGCAGATGATTTCGAGGACATAGAGCTTTGCGCTCCCGTATTAGAACTCATGTACAGGGGTGCAGAGATAATAGTTGGTCTCTTTGAGCCTTATATTAAGTCAAGGCCTCCTTTGGTTGGTCTTGATGTAAGGATGGGAAACTTCGGAGTAAGCGTTCCCTTCCAAGAGATTCCAGAGAACTACTATAAAATCGTTAAAGCTGAAAACTTAAAGATGAGCGATTTTGACCTCATTTTGATCCCTGGAGCGATGAACCCACTTCATATCGCTGCCCTACATTCCAAGTTTCTAAAAGATGCACATGATGCTGGGAAAATCATCGCCGCTATTTGCCATGGTCCAATTCCCGTTGCCGCAGCGGATTTAGTAAAGGATAAAAAGCTCGCTGGGTGGCTTGCCTGCGAACACTCCATAGAGATAATGGGTGGCAAATTCATCCCCGATTGGGCGGCAGCCATTCACGGACGCATCGTTAGCGGAAGGACACCCCCAGAGGTTCCAGAATTCGTAGATGCTTGTACTGCAGCTCTCTTAAGGAAATAATTTAAACTAAGGGGAGCGCTTAAGCGCTCCCCTTCCTCATCCAGTCCTTACCCTCAAGTATTCTTGCAACCATCATGGCGGCAACCGTATCCCCAGTGGCATTAACCATCGTCGCTGGAGGATCAACAAGATATCCTATAGTAGCTATTATAGGGAAAGCCTCGGGAGGAAAGCCATACATGCTAACTATAAGCATTTCACCAATAAGACCTCCGCCTGGAACCCCGGACATTACAACACCGCTTAAGACGGCTATGGCAAAAGCGGTTAAGTAAGTTCCAATTCCCTCGAAGGGCATACCAAATATACCAAATAGGAAGGAGATCTTTAAGATCGCACTTATACAAGAACCATCCATGTGAGCTGTAGCGCCAACGGGTAAGACTATCTCCCTTATATCCTTAGGTATACCAAGCCTGTAAGCAGCATTAAGGTTAACAGGTAAAGTGGCCAAACTGCTTTGCGTAGCTAAAGCGGTTATGGCAGGTTCAAATATGACTTTAAAGAACTTCCTAGCTCCCTCTCCACCAGCCGCAAGGTAAGCATAAATAGCAAAGGCTATGAAGAAGTAGGCTATGGAAAGAGGATAGTAAATAAGCATCGCTCTTCCATAAGCGCCTATAAGCTGGGGGCCAAACTCTCCAACAAGAGAGGCGAAGTAAGCACCAAGACCTATAGGAGCATAGTACATTATTACCGAGATCATCTTAAGCATCGCATCTGAAAGCAGGTTAAGGAGCTTAACAAGGGGCTCGCCTTTTTCCCCAAGAAGGCTTATGCTTAATCCCAGAATTATTGAGAAGATTATAAGGGGCATCATATTCCTTCGAGAAAGAAGATCACGAAAGTCGGAAACGGTAAAGGCTTTAACCACCTGTTCGGCTGTGCTCAAGGGTTTTAACTCCTCAGGCTTGGGAAGCTCAAGCTTTACTCCCTGAGCCGGTGGGAAAGCTACAACCACAAAGGTAGTGATCGCAGCAGCAATCACTCCTGTTATAACGAATATAGCTATCATCGTACCTATGATCTTCCCAAGCCTTCTAAGGTTAGCGATACTTGCAACTGCACTCGTGACAGTTATAAGAACCAATGGGACGACAATAGTGAACATTAAGTTAAGAAATATATCTCCTAAAGGGGTTAAAACGGTAGCCTTCTTCCCCAAAGCTAGGCCAAGCAAGCTACCTATAATGATCGAAGAAAGAAGGATAAGGGAAAACCTATAAGAACGCCACAAACCTCCCTTCTCTTTTTCAGCCATATCCTTCCCTCCTTAAACAAATTTTACTTTTCAATGGTATCATAAGCGTATTTAATTCTCAATAGTATCTCTTTAAGTGTATCTTTATCGCAAGAGAAGTTAAGTCTAACGCAATTAGGGTCACCAAAATCTCCACCGTTATTCATATAGACTCTTGCTTTCTCTAAGAAAAACTCTTGAGGGTTCTTAAGGCCTAGCTTGCTACAGTCAAGCCACATCAAGAAGGTAGCCTCAGGTAAGGTAGGATCTATCAATGGGCAGTTTTCCCTTAAGAAGCTATAGGCCATATCCCTATTAGATTTAAGCGCTCTTAAGAGCTCTTCAAGCCAGGGTTCGCCATGAAGATAAGCGGTCTTAAGCGCTAAAATACCAAAAACATTCCCAGTAGTTAATTCGAGAGCCTCAAAGGACTCTATGTACCTCTGCCTTAAACCCTCATCAGGTATTATCCCGTAAGAAATGGTTAAAGCGGGAATATTAAACGTTTTGCCCGGGGAATGTAAGACTATGGTATTCTTTAATCCCGCTTTAAGCATAGTGGTAAACCTATTAGGATCGTATACTATATCTCCATGGATCTCATCGCTTATAATTATTAAGTTATGCTCAAGCGCAATATCGTAAAGAGCCTTAAGCTCATCTAAAGTCCACGCTCTACCAACCGGATTATGAGGATTACAAAGAATTAATAGCTTAGTACGTTCATCTATTAGCTTTCTAAGGCTATCTAAGTCCATTCTAAAGGCTCCATTGACCTTAACCAAGCGGTTTTCAACCAAAACCCGCTTATTCTTTTGAACCACGCCAAAGAAGGGCGGATAAACTGGGGTCTGAATTATTACCTTGTCGCCAGGATCAGTTAAGACGTTAATTAACATCGCCATCATGGGCATGACTCCAACGCCATCAACTATCCACTCACGCTTAACTTCAAAGCCATATCTCCTTCTATACCAACTAATTATAGCCTCGTAGAACTCCTCAGAGCGAAAGGTGTAACCAAAGGCGCCATGCTCAACCCTCTTAAGAAGGGCTTCGATAATAGCTGGAGCGGTAGCCAAATCCATGTCCGCTATCCATGCAGGTAATACATCCTCACCGTAATTCTTTTGAATAAGGTCATACTTCTTACAATCCCAGCCTCTTCTGTCAACGAAGCGTAAGCTCATTTTACTCCCTCCCTATTTAGCAAGAATAAATACTTGAAGAGATCTATATACTATGCTCCCCTCCTGCAAGCCTCCACCATAAAATCTCTCTCCCCTATTAGTTACAGATATATGTAAATGAGAAAGAGGCTTACCCTCTTTCTTAGCAATAGTTCCCACTAAGGAGCAAACCTCGAAAGGTCCTTCATATTCGGATCTTAAAACCTTAGGCGGGAAACTTTTATCTTCCGGGTAGCTAACCACCACCCTCTCAAGAGAGCCTATTCCATTCAATATAATAGCCTCGTTCCAACCTGAGGATAAGAAGGCTTCCTCAAGGCCCCTTAGCACATCTGTTCCCCTATCTAGGGTTAAAACGCAAAGCCTCCCATCAAAACTGGCTAAATTCAAGCTCATACCTCCTTCTACAAAGCGCACTTCTCTCTTAGGTTAAACTTATCTATCACCTCTTTAACCTTATCTAAAAGAGCGCCAGATAAGGGCTGGAGAGGCGGACGAGGATCACCTGAAGGCATGCCCAAAAGCTTCATCATCGCCTTTATACCTACTGGATTAGTTAAAAGATATGCCGCTTCCATAACCGGTTTATACTTAAAGAACATTTCTCTACATCTTAAGGCATCCTCCCAGGACTCCCAGGGCTTAGATAGGAGAGCAAACTCTTTAGGCAAAACGTTTCCGGTTACATTTGCTGTCCCGTGACCTCCCATAGCCATAAGCGGAATTACAAGACCAAACTTAGGAGAATCACAACAAAGAACGTTCATCTTACCCTGAGCTACCTCCACATCACCTATAAGCTGAGACAAGCTTGGTGAAGCCTCCTTTATGGCCACTATGTTGGGAATATCCCTTAAGCGAGCTATCGTAGAGGGATCTATGTTAGTGACTACTCTCGATGGGTTGTTATATATTGTAACCGCTATAGATATGGATTTCGCAACCGTAGCTATAAACTCATACACTGCCTCCTGGGGAGGAAGTATATAAGGTGGTACAACAAGCTGAATACCATCCGCACCGTATTCTTCAGCAAGCTGAGAAAGCTCAACGGTCTCCTTGGTAGTTGAGCAGGTCGTTCCAAAGAAAGCCCTTATCCTTCCCTTGCAATAAGGGGCCATCTCTTTTATTATCTCTCTCCTCTCCTCCATATAAAGAGAGGTGGCTTCCCCAGTTGAGCCCATGAAGATCACTCCATCGCTTCCGTTTCTCACATGAAAGTCAACAAGCTTTTTAAATCCATCCATATCAACCTCGCCCTTATCCGTGAAGGGCGTAACCAACGCAACCCAAGAGCCAACCGGCCTAACCAAACTCAAAATTCTACACCCCCTTCTTAATCTTTGAAAAACTCCTTAGGTAAAAGATAAGCAGGATAACTAAAGAGGTTGAGAGAAAAGATATAAAAAGATTAGGAAATACCCCAAAAACAAATAATACTAAGAAAAGCAACCTTAAACGAAAGCTCAGCTTTTCGCCAAACCATCCCACATAAAAGAGAGCGTAACATATAACCGAAACCACCGCAAAAAAGAACTTTAATACTATACTTCCCCAATCGCCAAAAAGGAGAAGCTCTCTATTGTACATAAACATAAATGGAATTACGAATATGGGAAACCCGATCCCAACGGCCCTAAGACCGGTTCTCATCGGAGCATCACCAGCTATCTCAGCACCTGCATATGCCGCTATAGCAACAGGTGGAGTTATCATAGATAGCACACCAAAGTAAAAAACGAACATGTGAGAGCTTAAAGGGTCGAAACCTAATTTTAGTAAGGCTGGAACACCTAAAGTAGCGACTATAACATAAGCTACTGTTGTAGGAGTCCCCATACCCATGATTATGCTTGAGATAGCTATAGTTAAAAGGGTAAGGATAGAGTATCCACCACCTAGTCTCGTAAAGATCCCTGTCAAGGAAAGCCCCAAGCCCGTTTGGGTGATAACGCCTATAACCATACCGGCACCAGCACAGGTAACAGCTATTAAAATTGACCTTTCAGCCGAGCTAACTATAATATCCAAAAGCAGTTTAACGTTTAATTCTCTTCTTAAGGAAAATAACATCAGGGCAAAGGCAACAACTATTGAGGCAAATACGGACATGGAAGGGCTGTAACCCCGAACGAGCATAAAGACCAAAACGAATACGGGAACAATAAGATAGAACCTTTTTAATACTCCCTTAAGCTCAGGAATCTCCTCCTTAGGAAGCCCTTTAAGGTTAAGCTTTCCAGCCTCGAAATCTAAGACGAAAAATAAGGCTATATACCATAATAAAGCAGGAATCAAAGCAGCCTTGCAAACCTTAAGATAGGGAATTCCTAAGAGCTCAGCCATAAGGAAGGCAGCGGCACCCATGACGGGAGGCATAAGCTGTCCGCCAGTGGATGCCACCGCCTCAACCGCACCAGCAAAATCAGGCGAATAACCAACCTTTTTCATCATCGGTATAGTAAAGGTACCAGTAGCATAAACGTTTGCCGCCGCGCTTCCAGAAATAGAACCAAACAGCGCAGAGGATATACAACTTATCTTTGCTGGGCCTCCCCTGCTTTTTCCAGAGATAGCGCTTGCCAACTCTATAAACCAATCCCCGGTCCCAGAGCGCTCAAGCAAAACCCCAAGTATGATAAATAAAACTATGTATGTGGAGGATATGCCCAAGGGAGAGGAAAGAACCCCTTCGAGACTATAAAACTCAAAATCAAGTATATCCTTGAAAGAAAAACCAGGATGAGCTATAAGCCTTGGCATATATCTTCCAAGGTAAGCGTAAAGAAGAAGCACAGCTATAACACCCACAAGCGCTAATCCTGCGATCCTCCTTATAAGCTCAAGAAGAAGGATCAAAGAAACAAAAGCAAAGAAAAGGTCAAGACCACTTAAGGGGGTTATCATAGGTATCCTAACCGCTATCCTGCTTGAGCTTAAAGCTATGTAACCAAGGCTTAAGGCAGAAAGAGCTGATAATCCTAAATCTAAGACGCTTGAACTTTTACTCTTTCCCTTAAAAGAGTATATTAAAAAGCCCAATGTGGAGGCCAAGGCAAGATGAAAGCTTCTCTGAAACTCAACAGCAGCGCTACCAAAGGCAGCGGTATAAAGATGAAAGGTAACGAAAACACAAGATATAGATACTATAAGTAGCCTTCTTAAAAAATGCATCTTAAGCCTCTTTAAAAAACCCTATTTCTTAATCCATCCCTTTTCAGTGTAATACTTTAAAGCCCCAGGGTGAATCGGCCCACCAACTATGTTAGGCATATCCTCTGGCTTAAACTTAGCATAGGTAGCCCCAACCGCTCTAATCCTATCAGGATTCTCAGCCATAACCTTAACAAGCTTATAAACTACAGATTCATCAAGCTTCTTATTAGCTACAAGTATTGGTGTTTCCGTTATCGTAACCACATCCTTAGGTATAAAGTCGTAGGAACCACCAGGTATCTTAGCTATCCCATATTTGTATTTCTCTCTTAAGGCCTTCAATACGCTTTCATCGGCAGGTATAACCCTAAGCTTTCTCTTTAAGGAGAGCTCAATTATGGCGGGCATAATAGGACCACAGTAGGCATCCGCATGCCCATCAGCTATAAGCGAGGCAGCCTCAGCATAGGGAACGTAGCTTATCCTACCGCCTGCTTGAGAAAGGCTTTCCGGGGTTATTCCATATTCACTAAGAAGCCTCTCCGTAGCCAAAGATGGAGAAGAGCCCTTAGGAGCAGTAACTATCCTTATGGGGAGCTTCTTCTCAGCTATCTCCTTTATAGAATCAAGCTTATAATCGTCCCTAACCAAGAAGACAGCCATATAAATCTCAGCAAGGTAAGCAACTCCCATAACATCCTCATGAGGTTCAAGATCCTTAAAGGCATCCATCTTATTTCTAGCAGCGTAAAGAAGCTGGTCTTGAGTTGTAGCTATGTCCGCCTTTCCTCTCTGAACATTGGTAAGGTTGGCAATCGCTCCACCAGTTGTAACGTTTATCTTAGTATTCGGAAGCTCCTTTTGAAGAAGATCAGCTAGCGTCCCAGCAAGGATATACCACTCACCACCGACAGGGCCACCAGCAATCGTAAGAAACTCCGGAACAGCTGCGAAAGCTACCGAGGAGATGAAAATACAAGCTATTACAAAAACCATCTTTAGTAACCTCATGACTCCATCCCTCCTTCTTCCAGATTTAATTGAGACTTTATTTCCTTAAGATAACTATACAAGGTGTACTTAGATATTCCAAGCCTCCTTGCAACATATTCAACAGCTCCTCTAACTAAAAAGACCCCCTCTTGATCAAGCATCCTTAAGGCCTCGATACGCTGCTTCTTCCCCATCTCTGAAACGGGCACACCTATCTTAGCGAGAACGTTACTAACCACATTCGAAAGAAGAGAGCTCAGGCTATCAAAGAACCTCTCATGAGTCTCTATATCCTCCTTAACGCTTCCGATCTTCTGAGATAAAGCCTCGCTCACCTTAATCCAGAAAGATATATCTTGATTTATACAGAGACAGCCTATCACGTTATCCTTACCATCTCTAATAAAAAGCGTCGAAGACTTAAGAAGCCTACCATCAGGGGTAGTAGCTCTGTAGTTCAAGATGCTCTTTATAGGCTCTCCCTTTCTTAAAAGTCTTAAAACGAGATCGGTTAACGGGGCACCAACCCTCCTACCAGTTAGGTTACCACTGACCTTTATAACGGAGCTCTCAGGCTTAGATAGATCGTGAAGAACGAGCTCACAATCCTCACCTATAGCCATCCTCAAATCATCTAAAATGCCTGATAAAGCCTTAAGTATAACATCCTTCTCCGACGTCTTTATCATCACCACCCCCACACAAATAAATTGTATTCTACAACAATTTTATTGTATAAGATAAGGGATGTCAACCACCTGTTGACAGAATTTTTAGAGAAAATATATAATGAGAGCGAGGTTTCACTCTTACATGAAGGAAAGGATAACAAGCATGCTTAAGGGACCGGTTTTTCAAATAAAAGAGAGCGATTCTCTTAAAAAGCTTTCTATCCTTTCCGCATCCGCAAGATATGATAATTCCTGTAGCAGCTCTGGGGGGAAAAGGGAAACGCATCCTTATGGAATGGGAAACTCCTACTTAAGCGGAATATGTCACTCTTGGTCATCCGATGGAAGATGCGTATCTTTACTTAAAATTCTCATGACCAACTTTTGCTATAACAACTGTAAATATTGCATAAATAGGGCAAAAAACGATGTGCCGAGAGCGATAATGACCCCTCAGGAGATCGCAAACCTAACGATAGAGTTCTACAGGAGAAACTACATAGAGGGACTATTTTTAAGCTCTGGAATATATAAAGATCCCGACTACACAATGGAGCTAATGCTCGAGACAGCAAGGATATTAAGAAATAGATATTACTTTAATGGATATATACACTTAAAGCTTATCCCGGGAGCCTCAAGGGAGCTTGTAGAGGAAGCCTTCCGACTAGCCGATAGGGTTAGCTCAAATTTAGAGCTACCTACTGAAATAAGCTTAAAAAGATTAGCCCCCGATAAGGAATTGAAAAAGCTATTTCAACCTCTAAAAATAGTAAGAGAGGTGTACGAGGAAAAGAGACTTAAGGCACCAGCCTCAACCCAAGTTATAATAGGAGCAACACCTGACACAGACAAAACCGTATTAAGTCTAGCAGATAGCCTATATCAGCAAAAGATCGTAAGAAGGGTGTATTACTCAGCTTATATTCCCGTTAATAACGATTCCGATCTACCTATGATCAATGAGCCTCCACTTTTACGTGAACACAGACTATACCAAGCGGACTGGCTGCTCAGATTTTACGACTTCCGATTAGATGAGCTCTTCGAAGATGGAGAAAATCTGCCACTGGAGTTAGATCCAAAGCTCGCATGGGCTTTAAGGCACCTCGATTTCTTCCCGGTTGAACTTACGAAAGCGGACTACGAGGCACTGATAAGAATTCCCGGTATAGGTCCCACCTCGGCCAAAAAGATAATACAGGCAAGAAGATACGGCAATCTTTCAGAGGAAACATTAAAGAAACTTAGAATACCTTTAAAGAGGGCAAGATTTTTCATAACTATTAGAGGTAAGGAGTTAGCCAAACCCTCTCCCAGGGAGAGAAAGGCCTTAGAAAACAGACAGCTCTCCCTTTTTGAGGTCACCAATGGTATCCTATACCTATGATGGAACCTTCGAGGGTTTCCTGTGCCTTATATACAAATTGCTCCAAACGGATCTAAACTTACATGAAATAGGAGTAGAAAACGAAAGGCTTTCTCCCCTTAGCAAAGGCTTATTTTCAGAGAAAATACAAACCGATATTACTTTAGCAAAAAGCTTTTATAAACAACTAAGGGAAAAGCTTCCAGAGGAGCTATTCAAGAAGATATATATCTACTACTTATGTGATACCGCTAAGCTCGAGCTACCGCTTACTAAGCTAATTAAGAGAATAGACTCTGATCCAAACGCATGGAGGAATATAACGTCAGATGAGGCTATTAAGCTTTATCAAGCTGAAAGAGCCTTCAACCGCGAAAGACACAGATGGCTAGGCCTCTTAAGATTTGTAGAAATCGATGAAAGGCTTCTTTTCGCTAAATTTGAACCTAAATTTAACGTTCTACCTAGGATCTGGAATCACTTTAAAGGAAGGTTTCCGAACGAGAACTTCATGATTTACGATTCTTTAAGAAAGCTTCTATTTAAGCACATGTGGGGGAAAGGCGAGCTTTTGTGGATTGATAACCTCGATATCAAGCCCTCCCTTACGGATCCGTTTATCTACCTATGGAAACGCTACTTTGAAGAGATAGCTATACCTGAGAGAATAAATACCGAAAGGCAGAAAAGCAAGCTTCCCTTACGAGCTAGAAGGTTTCTACCTGAAACGTGGAAAGACCTAACCCTATAAAACCCTTACAGGCTCAGAAGATGGCTTGGAAATAAGGAAGCCTTGAAAATAATCCACCTTATCCTTAAGATACTCAAACTCGTCTTTAGTTTCCACTCCCTCAGCAAGGGATTTAATATTAGCCTCTTTACATATGCGCACTAATGCAGAAACTATGCTCTGCTTTAAAGAGTCATAGTTTACGTTTCTCACTATTTCCTTTTCTATCTTAACTATATCGGGCCTCAAGTTAACGAGCATCTCGAGGTTCGAGTAACCAGATCCTACATCGTCAAGAGCTACCCTGAAACCATTCTGTCTATAATAATCCAAGATATTACCTAAATGCTTTACATCCTCGATCTTTTGGCTTTCTACGACCTCAAATACCACCATCGAGGGATTAAATCCGAAATGGTTAACCCAACTTACAGTGGTTTGCAGGCAAAAGGCAGGATCGTATATACTTGATGGGGTAAAGTTTATGAAGATCATAAGATCGTATAGGGATTTTAAGGCTGCAGTCTTAATTGAAGCCTCTCTACAAGCTCTATCCAGGTAGAATAAGGTGTTAGTTTTCTCCGCAAGCCTAAATAAGGTGAGCGGAGGAAGGAGACTTCCATCACTTTTAACGCCCCTAATCAAACACTCCTGCCCTATAACCTTAAGATCGTATGAAACTATAGGCTGAAAGTAAACCACCAGTCTTCCCTCTTCCAATATGCTGAGATACTCCTCTGCTTCAATAATTGAAAACCATGTATCCAAGGGCTTGGCCCTCTTAAAGGATCCGATCGTCAGCTTCTCATCCTTGCCTAAAACCAAGACCAAGATGCCATTCCTCTCAGGGCTGGAGAAATTAGACCTTTCGTACAAGTTTTCCAGGAAAAGCCTAAAATTACTGCACTCTATGATAATAGCATCTTCCTCTTCTGAATACTTATAACCTAAAACCTTAAGTAACTCCCTCATCTTTTGAAGAAGGAGCTCGTGTTCGAAGATGATATACACCTTGGCTTCATCAGAGGGTATCATAGGAAGAGTTTGACACTTATGGCATTTACTCATCATGCTTCTTACCCCCTCACATTAAAAACCTTAAGATATGTGGAAATACCCTCTTTAGATATCAGGCTTCTTAGGCCCATCTTTCTGACCCTTCCAAAAATCGGTCTTTCTGGAAACGGCCTATCAAAGGCCCCGAAACACCAGCTTATACCCGCATAGCCATTAGGATCCCTACCATCTAAGGCATACTTATCATTCAAGTAACAAGCTATATCAAAAGCTTCCTTAGGATGAGAGGTCCATTCAAGGAGTTTCTTGCACCAGTACATCCTGACATAGTTATGAATCTTACCTGTAAGGAGTAGCTCCCTCTGAGCTGAGTTCCAATAAGGATCATCGGTTTTTGCCCTTTCAAGGTCCCCTAAGGGGTAAAGCTGAGGTCTTTTATCCTTAACATGCCTCTCTAAGGTATCCCTTGCCCATAGCGGAAGACCCTCATATTGATTATAAAGCGGGTTATACCAGACATAGTTTCGAGCAAGCTCTCTCCAGACCATAAGCTCATTTATAAAGCTTCTCACATTTTCATCCTCTAAAGGGGCCTCTTTAAGGATCCTCCTTATAATCTGAACAGGAGAAATCTGGCCAAAGCGAAGGTAAGGACTCAATTCCGATGTAACTTTAAAACCAGGGTCAGATCGATACTTAGCATAAAGAGGAAGCCTTTCGCTAACAAAAATATTAAGCCTCTTTAGGGCCTCATCCTCCCCTCCCTTAAAGTGATCGGTAACAGGGGAAACGCTCTTATCTATGTTAAGTTTCGAAATATACCCCTCTACCGATGTCTCATCCCAGGACTCTACTTCTATCGAAAGAGAGCTAAGCTTTACTTCCTGTTCAGGTAAATCCTCAAGAAAGCATAAGAAAGCATTATAAAGCTTCGGCCTTATAGTCCTCGCATAAGGTTCTGGCTTCCCTGAAATAGCATTAAGGGGGCAGATCACATCCCCCTCGACCGATATTATCGGAACATTTACCCTCTCCAGCAAGAGCTGTCTCCACAGCCTTTGATGCCTGAGATAACCTACATCACACACCAGAAGAGCCGCGTCCTTAGAAAGCTCTACAGCACCAATGGGAGGATCAGCCTTTCTTATAATCAACTTGATACCCCTGTCTTTAAACGAATCCCTAAGCTTAATTAATCCCTCCAGCATAAAGGTGTAGTATCGAGCGTTAGAGTATCTATATCTGTCAGTTATGCCAAAGTAAACCAAAAGGGGCTTGCTTAAACCGTTAGCGATATATATAGCAGTTTCAAGCGCAAAGTTTCCCTTCGATCTTTGGCTTGCTTCCATGAAATAAAGGACATATTTACCATCGATATTTAAGCAGGCATCTTTAATCAAGTGAATTCTTTCCTTTCTGATGAATGGCGGAAAGATACTCATAAACCTCAACCCCATAGATCTTCTTTGAAAGGGGTTAGATACATCTGACCGAGAACATAACTCTCCTCAAAGCGAATAGCAAGGCTTCTTATAACCTCAAGGGGCGTTCTTAAATCTATCTCACCAGCTCTATACCTTTCTATCAAGCCTAATAGATGATCTCTCTCCTTAGGCTTAATCCTCTTAGTAAAGTATCCAGCGAGATGATATAGAATATTAGCATGCCTAGGGCGAGTGGGTTTACGCGTCAGCGTCTCCTTAAAGAGATCTGAGTATAATTTCAACTTCTCTTCAAAGGGCATATCTCCATTCGCCACAATTCGTCCAAGCTCCCTATAAAGTCTCTCATTACAGGCCTTTAAAATAAACTTATAAGAGGTATGGAACTCAACAAGCCCAGCTGGGGATGGATTTTCAAGAAGACCTCTTAGCCTTGCTAAAGCGAAGATCTGAGTGAGGAAATGATGATAAAAGCTTTTATTTCTGAGCCTTCCCTCATCCTCAATGGGCAATCCTGAAAACAACTCCCTTAAGCCATCCACCAAAAAGCCATCAGCTTTACCTATAACTATATTCCCCTTATAAAGCTTAGCCGATCCAACACCACAGGATGGAGACTTGCTCTTTAAAATAGCTCCGTCAAGCTTTCCGATCGTAGATAGAAACTCCCTGATCATCACCCTCATATCCTTGGTCAGATCCCTGCCCGTATCTGGCTGATAGAGCCTCTTTTCAGAGCCTTCCTTTACCAGGATTATCTTGGGGCGAGGAATACCCAAACCTAATTCAACCTCGGGACAAAAGATAATAGGATCAATAAAAGGCTTTATCTTATCAACTATAGAATCTCTTACCTCTCCTCCATCATAGCGCACAGGCTCAAAGAAACACCTACTTATTAAAACCCTAGGCATGCTCATGGCTTGCCAAGCGCTTTTCGCCTCACCAACCCTAATCTTGTCAATAAATTGATAATATTTTGGGGGTAGCTTAATAATACACAGCTGTCCCCCAATTATTTAGCTTCCGAAGACCTTCTTCTGCTCGGGAACTAGATAAACGGGTTTCTCTCCGCTTAAGGCTTTTATTACACAATCAGCTACCATTATCGCCATCCTATCCATAGCATCAGAGGAGGCAGCACCTATATGAGGAAGCAAAACCACATTATCCATCTCTAAAAGCTCCGGCTCTATCTGGGGTTCCCTTTCGTAAACGTCGAGCCCAGCTCCACCGAGATGACCTGCCTTTAAGGCCTTCACTAAGGCCTTCTCATCAACTACAGGTCCCCTAGAGGCGTTTATAAGAAAAGCTCCTTTCTTCATCATGAAAAGCCTTCTCTCATCAAGAAGATGATGAGTCTCCTGAGTTAGAGGAACATGAAGAGTAACGAAGTCGGACTCTTTAAGGAGATCCTCAAGAGGCATGTATTTTACACCTAAATCTCCCTCTAAGTCTTCAGGAAGCCTTGTCCTACTATAATAGAGAACTTTCATGTTAAAGCTTTTAGCCCTTCTTGCTACAGCTCTTCCTATCCTTCCGAGGCCTATTATGCCAAGGGTCTTCCCAGCAAGACCAGGCCCAAGGAAAAGCCCAGGCTTCCATCCTTTAAACTTGCCAGCCCTTACGTACTTATCCGCTTCAACTATTCTTCTTGAAACGGCAAGCATTAAGGCTAAGGTGACTTCCGCAACGGCATTCGTCATAGCGCCAGGCGTATGGGTCACATATATCCCCTTCTGCGTAGCATATCCCACATCTATGTTGTTGTATCCTACAGCATAATTAGCTATGACCTTAAGCTTCTTTCCAGCATCAATAAACTCCTTATCCACAGGGTCAGCGAGCATAGTTACAACCCCATCCACATCCCTGATCCTTTCAAGAAGCTCCTCCTTAGTTAAAAGCCTCTCCTCCTCGTTTAAGTCCACCTCAAATCTCTCTCTTAGAGCCTTCAGACCGACCTCAGGTATCCTATAGGTTACCAAAACTCTCATAAGCTATCCCCCTTTCGCTTTGAGAACCTCCTTGTTAACGAGAGTTGGAGGAATCTCACCCTTAGCAAAAGCTATCAAGTTATCAACCACAAGCTGGGCCATGGCCCTTCTTGTATCGTAAGTAGCGCTGCCTATATGAGGAACCATAACCACGTTTTTCAAAGAGGTGAGCTCGTGATTAGCCGGCAGGGGCTCCTCCTCAAAGACATCAAGGCCAGCACCGGCTATCCATCCTTCCCTTAAAGCCCTAACCAAGGCGGGAGTATCGACCACAGGACCTCTTGCCACATTAACCAGTATCGCAGTTTTCTTCATGAGCTTAAGCTCACGCTCACCTATCATATGATAGGTCTCTTGCGTTAATGGAGTATGAATGGTAATAAAGTCAGAAGAGGATAAGAGCTCATCTAAGGCCTTATATTCCACACCTAACTCCCTTTCGGCCTTTTCATCCCTCTTTCTATTGTGGTAGATTACCTTCATTCTAAAGGCCTTGCCATACTCCGCAACCCTTTTTCCAATCCTACCTAAACCTATTATACCCAAAACCTTACCCGATAGCTGATGTCCTAAAAACATTTCTGGATGCCAGGCGACCTTCCCCCTATCCCACTCTCCAAATCTGACAAAGTGATCCGCAACCACTATATTCCTTGCAGTAGCTAATAGCAAAGCCCATGTGAGCTCAGCGGTAGCGTCGGTTAAAACATCAGGGGTGTTGGTTACATAAATCCCTTTCCTAGTAGCACACTCTAAATCTATGTTGTTATATCCCACAGCATATTGAGCGATTATCTTAAGGTTCCTGGCCTCATTTAACAAATTACAATCTATCCTATCGCTTAGTAGAGAGGCAAAGGCATCTATATCTCTGACCTTAGTTAAAAGCACATCATAGGGTATCTCCTCATGCCTATCCCAGATCTCGACATCGTAGTAATCATAGAGCTTCTTAATTATGTCTGGAAAAAGCTTTCTTGACATAAAAAGCTTAAGCTTGGCCATGGCTCTTCCCTCCTTACTCTTTTACAATATGCTTTTCCCAAAACTTTATAGCGTCATCTATCCATCCTTCCGCAATAGTTCCCTCACCGAGGCCAAACCCATGTGAAAGTCCATGAAATATCCTTATTTCCGCATCGATCCCGCTAGCCTTGATTCTGTTAAGCCTATCCTCCATTACTTTGTAAGGTGCAAATTTATCATTAGTCCCCACACATGCAAATGTTGGGGGCTCTTTCCCTGTAACCTCTGATAAAGCAGTATATTGCATAATCACAACAGCAGGACGTGGATACCTCTTTTCCCCAAAACTCCCAGTGCCATAGCTTCCAAGCCATGCTACCATACGTGCGCCTGCGGATCCTCCCCATAGAGAGTATCCCTTAATATCCATCCCAAGCTTGCTAGCATTTTCATGAAGAAAAGCAATTGCTCTTGCAAGGTCCTTGCAGGCATTCTGAACACCAGATCCCGTAATTTTTCCTCATCAGAATAAATATCATAGAAAACGGTCTCTCCAGATACGATACGCTCTTTCAGATAATTCTCGTATTACATCTTCGATCATCGTATCCTTAGTAAAAGCCTTATAAGATTTAGCATTCATTTTATAATCTAAACTTACCCCATAGCCTACTAAAGGGGTATACTATTCGCCAACGATAGATCCATCAGCGATCGTAAGAACCCCTGGGATAGCTCCAAAAGCTACCGAAGAGCTTAAAAGACAAGCCATTATAGAAACCGCGCTTAGCGATATCCTCAAGGTAGCCCCCCTTAGCGAAAAACTACTAACCACATTTGAAAGAGTATGAAGCAGGATATCCTATATCACTAAGCTTTTTAAGAATAGGCTCTATATTCTCGGTGTTAAGCTCGATCTTTTTCTCCTCGACGCTTATATTGAAATCCTTTAAACCTAGCTCTTCCAGAGCCTTCGCTATCCTCTTCTTACAATGATCGCAAGAGATATTAGGAACTTTAAGAATATACTTCATCTTAACTTACCTCCCTTATCCTTAAGGAGTTAGCTATCACAGTTATGGAGCTCAATATCATGGCAACCTCAGCCACTACAGGGTGAAGCAGCCCCATCATAGCCATGGGGATAGCAACTAAGTTATAAAAGAAAGCCCAAAAGAGGTTACCCTTTATGATATTAAAGATCTTACTGGATATGCTAACTAAGTCAACAACCTTAGAAATCCCCCCACCTATAATTACCACATCGGCGCCCTCTATAGCCAAATCTACCCCAGAGCCCATAGCTATACCTATATCCGCACCCTTAAGGGCAGGAGCATCGTTCATCCCATCTCCCACCATCGCAACTTTAAGCCCTTCAACCTGATACCTTCTAACTATGCTAAGCTTATCAGAGGGCTTAACCTCAGCCCAAACTTCATCTATGCCAACCTTTCTTGCCACAGCTTGAGCGGTCCTTTTACCGTCTCCGGTCACCATTACCACTTTAATGCCCATCCCTTTAAGCCTCTGAACGGCCTCGAAGGAATCATCCCTTATAGGATCCTCAATTACTATAAAGCCTATAGGCTTATTATTCTTCCTAACCTCGACCACGGTCTTACCATCGATCAAATATCTATCATAGAGGGAATAATCTGCCGGCCTTCCCACAAAGTACTCATCACCGTTAAGAAAGGCTGATACTCCCTCACCGGCGATCTCCCTTACATCCTTTAAATCTAAAGCTAAGCTATCAGGATGCAATGAAGCTATAGCCTGAGCCAATGGATGACATGAGGCTTTTTCCATGCTCGAGACTATTTTCATGGTTTCTGCATCTAGATTATGAAATACAACGGTCGGCTTCCCTAAGGTTAAAGTCCCAGTTTTGTCAACTAAGAGAGCCTTCACATCCTTTGAGGTCTGAATCGCCTCAGCATTTCTCACCAATAGGCCTCTCTTCGCTAAAAGCCCGCTTCCCACAGCTAAGGCCATGGGAGTAGCAAGACCTAAGGCGCAAGGACAAGCTATTACAAGGGTAGCTATAAAAACGAATATAGAGAGGCTAAAAGGGTCCTGAATTGGCACGCTCCATGGGAAGAAGCGCCTAAGCCAATTAAGAAATGGAAGCAAGCTTTCAAAGCTAAAAAACCAAACGAAAGCGCTTATCACCGCAAGAGAAAAAACAAGGGGAACAAAGAAATAGGTTATCCTGTCAGCCAAAGCCTGTATAGGAATCTTGCTACCTTGAGCCTCCTCTATGAGCCTTATCATCTGATTTAAGAAACTATCTTCACCCACCTTACTCACCCTAATCTTAATGGGCCTTAAAAGATTTAAGGAGCCACCTATAACTTCGTCTCCCTCACCCTTTAAAACAGGCATAGCCTCACCGCTTATGAAAGATTCATCAACCGAGGACCTTCCCTCAACTATAACCCCATCGGCAGGTATCCTTTCCCCAGGCTTAACTAAAATTAAAAACCCTTCCTTTAATGCCTCTACAGGAAGGGTGATCTCCTCATCATTAAGCAATATCCTTGCCTCTTTACTTCTGAGCTTAAGAAGACCCTTTACTTCCTTAGTAGCCCTATCTCTCAAGCGAGATTCTATAAATCTACCAGTTACATGAAGAGTTATCACCATAGCGCCTATGGTACCAAAGGGGTTTATCTTAAACGCAAATAAGTTTAATAGAGAGGTTAACCATGAGGAAAGAGCACCCACTGCTATTAGCGTATCCATGTTAGCATGCCCATGCCTTATGGCTATCCAAGCACCCCTTAAGGCACCTCTACCAGCTCCAAAAATGATAAGAGGAACCGCTACACTCTCGAATAAGATGAAGCTCTTACTATGACCAACAAACATATGATGAATCATAAAGAGCATTAGCGGGATAGTAAGCAACCAGGCTAAAAGTAGATTCCTCTTCGCTTCCTTGTAGCGCTTTGACTCAAGCTCCTCAACTGGCTCCTCAGAAGCCCCATATCCCACATCCTCTACAGCCTTTTTGATTATCTCGAAAGATATTTCCCTTTCAGAAATTAAGAAAGCGGAAGACGTTGCTAAGTTAACTGATGCGAAGCTCACACCAGGGATATTAAGGAGAGCCCTCTCCACAATCCTCGCACAGTTAACGCAAGTCATACCTGTTACGGTAAAGCTCTTTTTAAAATCCCCTTTCACTGCTCTCTCCTATCTATTATCCTTTTCGCCTTCTTCTCATACCTAGGCAGAGTCCCGGCTTGAAGAAGCTCGAAATCCGCTTTTACTCCCGCTTTTTTCCTAAAGAGATCCTCAAGCTCCCTCTCTATCTCCCTAGGATCTCTTCCATCATTTATCTCTACCCTAACTAGCATCTTATCCATGCCCTTATCGGTATAAAGGTGGACCTCATATTCGCTGTCCACTCCATCAACTGCAGATATAACTTCTTCAAATAAAGAGGGAAGTATCTTAACGCCCTTAAAGGTTATTACATCATCAGTTCTACCCCTTATCCTAGATATCCTTGGAAACGGAAAACCGCATTTACACGGTTCAGGGATTAAGCTCCCTATATCCCTCGTTCTAAACCTTATTAAGGGCATGGCTTCCTTCCTTAGGGTAGTTATTACAATCTCCCCCTCTTCTCCGGGGGGAAGAACGTCACCTGTTGAAGGATCTATCACCTCAAACACTAAGTAGTCAGACCAATAATGTATACCCTCATGAAGCTGACAATCTATACCTATTCCAGGACCATAGACCTCCGTCATACCATATATATCAAAACTCTCAATACCTAATAACTCCTCTATCTTCTTTCTCCTCTTATCTCCCCAAATCTCTGCCCCAAAGATACCTTTCCTCAAGTGAAGCCTATCTCTTAGGCCTCTACGATTTATCTCCTCTGCTAAGAAAAGCCCATAAGATGCGGTTCCCGTTATAACCGTGGTCTTCATCATCATCATATACTCTATCTGCCTCTCCGTATTACCTGGCCCCATAGGGATAACCCAGGCCCCTAAGGCCTCAGCTCCACTCTGAAACCCTATCCCTGCAGTCCAAAGCCCGTATCCAGGAGTTATTTGAATTCTATCTTTAGGGGTCACACCAGCAAGCCTTAAGGAGCGAACCATCATCTCCGTCCAATCCTCCACATCCCTCTTAGTGTAAGCTATGATAACAGGCCTACCAGTGGTACCAGAAGTAGAGTGAATCCTTACCACCTCTTCCTCAGGAACAGCAAGAAAATCCTCAAAATGCCTCTCCCTTAAATCCTCCTTAGTGGTGAAAGGGATATACTTTAAATCGGAGAGAGCCTTAATCTTTGAGGGATCAACATCCTTTAGACGCTCCCTGTAAAAGGGGATTCTCTCTTTTGCCCTTTCAATTAAATTTTTGAGTTCCTCAAGCATCTCGTCTCAGCCTCCTCTTTTAACTATTAGCCCTAGGATAAAGCCAGCGAGAGAGAACAAAAACAACACTGCCCAGCTTTTCAGATCACTTCTTGAAATCCTAGGAAGAAGATAAATAAAGCCTAAAAACAAAAAACCTAAGAGCACACTTCTTGAGAGGGTCTTAAGGCCCTCGGCTATCTCATCTCTTCCATCTGATTCCAACTTCACTGTTATTTTACCACCTTCTAAAACTTTAAGCAAAGAGCTTAAAGCATAGGGAAATTTTAAAAAAACTTTATCAAGCTCCCTTAAACCGTGTTTCCATAAGGAAGATACCCTAAAAGAAGAATACCTTCTCTTATATAGCTCAAATACTTCACCTTTTACAGCATCAAGGAAGTTAAAGCTAGGGGAAAGGTTGGCGCCCATTCCCTCTAAGGTAGCAATAGCCTTGGAAAGCAAAACTAGCTCTTTAGGAAGCCTTAATCCGTATTTAAGAGAGATCTCGTTCATCTCATCGATAAGCTTGCCTAACTTTATCTCTCCTAGGGGAATATCATAGTAATCCTCAATAAAGTCCCTTAAGGCTGTCCTCAAGCCGGTTGGGGGAATTGCTTTCATCACGCCCATTTCAATCAGTATATCTATTATGCCAGCAGTATCTTTTCTTAAGAAAGCGCTTAACACATCGCATAGGCTACTAACCAAATCCTCGTGAACTCTACCCATCTGGCCGAAATCCAGAAAGGCAAGCCTACCATCCTTAAGAACAAGGATGTTACCAGGGTGAGGATCAGAGTGAAAAAAGCCCACAACAAATATCTGCCTGAATACAAGATGAGCTCCTCTTCTTACTACCTCATCTGGATCGATACCGTGCTTAATAAGAACCTCCCTGCTTTCAGGTTTAATCCCATCTATGTAATCAATAACAAGAAGCTTACTGGTGGAAAGCTCCTCATAGACGTTCGGAACCACAAGATATGGATCATCCCCATAAAACCTCGCAAACCTCTTTATATTTCTCTTTTCATTATCGAAATCAAGCTCTTTCCTTATGGCGTTAGCAAACTCATCCGCAACCTCTTCAGGATCAAAGGTCAGCTCCTCAGAAAAGTGCCTCTTTATCAAGCTTGCAAAGTGGTACATTATATCCAAATCAGACTCAACGATCCTTTCTATACCCGGACGTTGAACCTTAAGAACAACGAATTTATCCGTATCCCTTATCTTTCCCTTGTGGACCTGCGCTATTGAGGCAGAAGCTATAGGAACGGGATCTATCCACTCGAAAAGCTCATCAATGGGCCTTTTAAGCTCTCTTTCTATCTCCTCCTTTATAACTTCAAAGGGCAAGGGAGAAACGTGATCCTGAAGCTTCCTAAACTCAAGCACATACTCAAAGGGTATCAAATCCGGTCTGACGCTTAGGACTTGACCCAGTTTGACGAAAGTTGGTCCCAGCTCCTCAAGCATTTTCCTTATTCGCTCAGGACCGGAGAGCCTAGGATAGGCTACGAATTCCCTCTTTCCTCTAAAAAAGCGAGAAAGCCCCACCCTTTCAACCACATATCCAAAACCATATTTAAACAAAACCTGAGCTATTTCCCTATATCTCTTGAGGTTCCTATACTTTAGCATTGCGTATTAAAGTATATCACAAAGAGCGAAAAATAAAATAGGGGATGCCCCTTAAGTTAAAGGGCATCCCCTTCCGGAAGGCCTCCATACCTATCTTTAGGCAGCTATGTCAATATTCCCTCCTATGCCCATGGATTGAAGCAATATCCTCATTATCTCCTCTTGAAGCTCCATTTCCTTCTTCAACAAGTTTGTTTGTACACTTAAAGAAAGCTTCAAATTATCCATAGCTAACTTAGAGCTAATTATCCCTTCTATACCGTCCATCCTTAGATCACCTGCCCTTCCCTGGAAGGTCCTCCCGCTTATATATCGGAAAAGGGCTTAACTTTAATTAGCTCATTTATAAAAATTTCTCCGCTTTCCAACTGCCTTCTTACGCTTTCTTGAGAGGTCCCTCCCGGGACATCTCTTCTTTTAACGCTGAAACTGAAATCTAAAAACTTATAGAGCCCCTCGTCGAAAAGCTCCGAAAACCGCTTATACTCCTCCAAGGTCAATTGAGAGAGCTTCTTACCCTCATCTATGGCATATCTAACGATGGAACCTATTATTTCATGAGCCTTTCTAAAGGGAAGCCCCTTTAAAACTAGATAATCAGCCAAGTCCGTAGAAAGAAGAAACTCATCAAGAGAGCTTGAAATTCTATCCTCCTTAACTTTCATCTCAAGAAGCATCCTTGGAAAAACCTGAAGAGTAAGCTTAGTAACCTTAAGGGCCTCAAAGAATATGGGCTTATCCTCTTGAAGATCTCTGTTGTAACCAGAGGGAAGAGCTTTAAGCAGAGTAAACATAGAGGTTAAAGCACCTAAAACTCTAGCGCTTCTTCCACGAGCAAGCTCAGCTATATCCGGATTCTTCTTCTGAGGCATCATACTACTTCCTGTGGTAAAGGCATCGGAAAGCTCTATAAAGGAAAAAGCCGGATTAGAGAATATTATGAGCTCCTCTGAGAGCTTGCTGAATCTCATCATCAAGGAAGAGAAAAGATAAAGAAGATCTAAGAGAAAATCTCGGAAGCTTACTTCATATAAGCTATTCTCCGAAATTTTAGAAAAGCCAAGCTCCTCAGCCAAAAGCTCTCTATCCAATGGAAAAGCAGTCCCCGCTAAGGCTCCAGAGCCAAGAGGAAGAGAATCTATCTCCTCATAAAATAGGGGGAGCTTTTTAGCATCCTTAGCAAAACCCCAAAAATAAGACATAAGCCAATGAGAAAAAAGGACCGGCTGGGCAGGTTGAAAGTGAGTGAAACCCGGCATAATTACCCCTATATACCTTTTAGAGATATCTAAAAGGGTATCTAAAAGATGAAGCAAGGCGCAAGATATGATCTTAAGCTCATCCTTAAGTAAAAGCTTTAAGTCTGTCAAAACTTGCTCATTTCTGCTTCTTCCAGTGTGTATCTTGTATCCGATGTCGCCAACCTTTTCAGCAAGCCTTTTCTCGATATTCATATGAACATCTTCAAGCTCTTTTCTCCAAGGGAAGCTCCCGTTAAGGAGCTCCCCCTCTATCTCCTTAAGGCCGTTAAGGATAGCTTTTAACTCCTCTTCAGATAATACTCCAGCCCTATTAAGGGCCTTAGCATAGGCAATATTAGTTTTAAGGTCATAAAGAGCAAGCTTTTTCTCTATATCTAAATCAACGGTATAGTCTAAAAGTAAGTTACACGGCTCTCGGTTAAACCTTCCTCTCAGCATATTTCTCCACCATCGAGTAAACCTTAAGCGGCAAACCCCAAAGCTCTATGAACCCTTTGGCCGCCTTGTGATCAAACTTGTCAGCCTTATCATAGGTTGCAAGCTCATACCTATACATAGCATATTCAGACTTCCTTCCGACAACTACACAGTTACCTTTCCATAACTTAACCCTTACGGTTCCTGAAACCCTTTCCTGAAGGCTATCAATGAAAGCATCGAAGGCCTTCCTCAAGGGAGAATACCACAAACCGTAATAGACAAGCTCCGCATATCTTTTATCTACTATAGGTTTAAACTCCATTACCTCCCTCGGAAGCGTAAGCATCTCAAGATCCTTATGAGCCTCGATCAAAACCTTAGCGGCGGGAGTCTCGTAAACCTCACGAGACTTTATACCCACAAGTCTATCCTCTATCATATCTATTCTACCAACCCCATGCCTTCCAGCAATTTTGTTCAAATCCATTATCAACTCAGACAACTTCTCATACCTCTTACCGTTAATGGCAACCGGTGCCCCTCTCTCAAAGGTTATCTCTATATATTCCGGCTCATCGGGAGCTTTGTCCACTGGAACCGTAATCTCAAAGGCATCCTCAGGAGGCTCTACCCAAGGATCCTCAAGAACACCACACTCTATGCTTCTACCCCAAAGGTTCTCATCTATACTGTAAGGCTTCTTCTTTGTAACTGGGACCGGAATTCCGTGCTCTTCAGCATACTCTATTTCCTCCTCACGTGACTTAAAGTTCCACTCTCTCACAGGAGCTACAACCTTAATAGATGGCTTCAGATACATAGCGCTTACCTCAAACCTAACCTGATCGTTACCTTTCCCTGTGCAACCGTGAGCCACTGCCTCAGCTTTCTCCCTTTCAGCAACTTCTATCAGGTGCTTGGTTATAAGCGGCCTCGATAGGGAGGAAAGTAGAGGATACTTACCCTCATATAATCCGTTAGCCTTAAGCGTTGGGAGAACAAAATCGCGAGCGAACTCCTCTTTAGCATCAACCACGTAAGCTTTAGATGCCCCAGCCTTTAGGGCCCTCTGCCTTATAAGCTCAAAATCTCCCCCTTGTCCTACGTCAACGGTTAGGGCTATAACCTCAGCATTATATTCCTCCTGAATCCACCTAATCGCAACTGATGTGTCAAGACCCCCTGAATATGCTAAAACAACCTTCAAAATTACCACCCCCATCAAAAATTTTTAAACCCCGTCCCTTTTAAACAAAGGGACGGGGCCTCTTATCAATGAAGCCTCGCGGTGCCACCCTCCTTGATAGGAAAGATATTAATCTCTTTCCTACCCGCTCGCTGGCCTATAACGGAGCCACCCGGAGAACCCTACTTGGATAAGCTCCTTTCTTCGGGTCTCAGCTCAGGAGCCCGTTTCAGCCTCGCCTTAAAACCGAGAAGCGCTCTCAGCCTGCCTGACGCCTCCTCTCTGTCGGTAAAGCGAAGCCTACTTCACCCCTTCACAGCCTTTAGACGATATTAAGTTTATTTGAATTATAGAGCAAAAAAGGGGAAAAGTCAATCAAAAATAATTTACCTTGGATTGATCGAAACCCTATAATAGCCCCAGTACCACTCATTACCAGGCTCAACTCTAACTCTATAATTACCAGCGGTATGATTGCCATCATCTATAGCCTTATCAATCATAAGATGGACTCGCATCCTATCCTCAAGGTTCAAGTCAAGTATTCCTATCTCTATGCAAGGTTCGTTCCCATTACCGAAGTCAAAACCATGCGTAGTAACATCAGGGCAGCCAGGGGGAACCCAAATACCCTCCCATTGATAGCCAGATTCATACGTTGTAGGTACCCTCACACAGAATGGATTCTTAGGCCATTTATCGAGATAAGGTCCATTCCATCCCGTAACTCCAGCCCGGTTCTCTAGAAAGTCTATTCCGTGATAAATTAAGCCTATATTTCTATAAGGATCGTCATCAGGTGGAAACCTACCCGTATCTGCATAATAAACTAAAGCAGCAGACTTTATGGCATATATGTCCGCTAAGACGCGAGAAACCTTAGCCTTTAAAATAGCCTTATGAAAACTTGGATAAAGTATAGCCAAAAGTATCCCAACTATCACTATAACCACTAAAAGCTCAACAAGAGTAAAAGCTCTGCGCTTCATGAAAACAATCACCACCTCTAAATAGCTAAACTAAAAACCCCTTATCCGTACAAGGTAACCCTAGGAGAACATAATCTATTGACATTAAAAATCAAAGCTTCCGTATTTTTTAATGTAAGATATTACCCCTCCCTCTAAGAAGATCTTAAGCAATCTCTCCTCAAAGGGCTTAAACTTAAGGCTAATTTCCCCTACTTCCAAGATACCGTCCTTTAAGCTTATCCTTACCTTCATACCCTCCTTAACCTTCCCAACGTCAAGATCAGGTACTTCAATTAAAAGCAATCCTTGATTCAGGGAGTTCCTGTAAAATATCCTGGCAAAGGACCTTGCAACCACAGCCTGAACGCCTATACCCTTTAACGCTATTACAGCATGCTCCCTTGAGGAGCCACAACCGAAGTTTCTACCTGCTATCAATATGGGCTTACCTTCAGAAGACAAGGAAACCTTTTTAGCGAAGTTCGGATCCACACCTTCCATAGCATGCTTAGCAATCTCAATGTGATCAGATATATCAAGATATCTGCCAGGGTAGATCTGATCGGTGTCTATATTATCCCCAAAAACGAAGGCTACACCTTCTATTAAGCTCAAGGCCAACACCTCCTTATAGAAACCTTAAGGGGTTCGTTATCCTACCATATAGGGCAGAGAAGGCTGCAACCATAGGAGAGCAAAGGTATATCTTAGCTTCAACGCTTCCCATCCTTCCAGGGAAATTTCGACTTGATGTAGAAAGGCATCTCTCTCCAGAAGCTAAAACGCCCGCATGAGCACCCAAGCAAGGGCCGCAACCGGGCGTGGCAAATATAGCACCAGCATTAAGAAGCTTTTCCACATATCCTCTTTTTAAAGCCTCCATGAAGATCCTCTTAGAGGCAGGGATAACTATCAGCCTTACACCATCCTTTACCTTATTACCATCCAAAACTTCCGATAAAACCCTTATGTCATTCAGCCTTCCACCTGTGCACGTTCCCACGAAAATCTGATCTATTTCCACACCTTCACAAGAGGAAACGTCTACTACATTATCGACGCTCCCAGGCAGAGAAACCTGAGGAATTAACGAGCTAACATCAAACTCATAATAAGAAGCATATTCATAATCTGGATCGGTCTTATACTCTATAAAGCCATCGGAGGAGATCCCCATACCTTTCAAGTAATTGTAGGTTTCAGAGTCAGGCTGAATATAAGCGGTCTTTGCTCCCATCTCAACAGCCATGTTACACAAAACAAGCCTTTCATCCATGCATAGACCTTCCACAAACTCGCCACAGAACTCTATCGCCTTATATATCGCTATGTCTTGCTTTAACTTACCTAATATGTAAAGTATTACATCCTTAGCCATTATGCCAGGAACCGGCTTACCACTTATTTTTATCCTCATCACCTGTGGAACCTTAAACCATAGCTTTCCAGTTTTCATAACCAAGGCAAGATCGGTAGAGCCAACCCCCGTAGCAAAGGCTCCCAAGGCACCCAAGGTCGTCGTATGCGAGTCGGTTTCAACTATGACCTTACCAGGCCCCACAAAGCCTCCCTCAATTAAGACCTGGTGACAGATACCTTCCCCAACATCAAAGAGATTTTTAATCCCGCTTTTCCTACAGAATTCCCTCATCTTCTTATGATTTTCAGCGGAGTTAATAGTGGGAGCTGGGCTATAGTGATCAAACACGAATACGATTCTGTCAGGATCGTACACCCTGTCTCCGCCTATCTCAATAAAGGATTTAATCACCTGAAGATAAAGATCATTAACCTCAGCGACATCTATCCTCGCGAAAACTATCTCTCCTGGGGAAACCTCCCTCTTTCCAGAAGCAACCGCTAATATCTTTTCTATCGCGTGCATAAAAATCACCTCTCCATCCAGATTATCACAGATATGTAGTAAGTTCCGCCCTCCTCACCAACATAGGAGTAACCGATGCTTTCCCTTATATGCTGATCCACAGTATCACGAAGCTCAGCGCTCTTAAACCCCCCAATAGTTACCACAGCACACTTAGTATTGTTAACGGGAATCGGGTTCCGTGCCATATCATAAACGATCCCGGTAATTCTACTTTTCCAATAGCGATATCTACCTCCCCATGGGGTGTAGGTGGGAAGCTTTTCAAGATAAGGACCATTCCATCTACCGCTATTATCCGGCTCCATGAAGTACTTAAAACCGTAATCATCATTAACCCCTGGATCGTAAAACTCTTCACCCCACTTGGGCCAGTCACCAGTATCAGCATAGTAAAGATAGCCAGCTGTTTTTATAGCTTTAACCTCTGCCAAAAGACGAGATATTCGAGCTTTCTCTATAGACTTAAAAGCGTTAGGCAAAATTAAGGCAACTATAACACCAATTATAGCTATAACCACTAAAAGCTCAACCACGGTAAAGGCGTACCGCCATCTCAACCTCATAGGACTATCACCCCTTTAGCCTCCTTACTTAGATTATACTAAATCGTCTTCCTAATTGACTTTTACCTTACCACATGTTATATTGCATACAAAAGTTAAAACACAATAGAATGGGGGAAGAGATACCATGGTATTTTCAAGCAGAGACGGGATCTTATATATTGAGGATGTTTCCGCATTAGAGCTCGTAAAGGAGCTGGGAACTCCACTTTATGTAACATCTAAGCTTCAGCTTGAGGAGAACTTAAAGGCTTACAAGGAAGCATTTCCTGATGCTTTAGTTTTCTACTCGGTGAAGGCAAACGACAATCTAGCTATAATGAAGATCATACAGAAGCAAGGCTTTGGAGCTGAGGTCTTCAGTAGCGGAGAGATATACTTAGCGCTTTTAGCAGGATTTGATAGCTCAAAGATCTTCTTTAACGGAAACTCAAAAAGTCCCGAAGAGATAAGGTTAGCTATATCCGCAGGAGTAACCTTTAGCGTAGATAGCATCGAAGAGCTTGAAAACATCTCTGAGATAGCTAAAGAGGAAGGTAAGGTTCCAGAAATAGCTTGTAGAATAAACCCAGGGGTTGACCCGAAGACTCACCCAAAGGTAGCAACCGGTTTAAGGGAGTCCAAGTTCGGTATACCCATCGAACAAGCTAAAGAGGCTTATAAGAAGGCATTAGAGTTAGGCTTAAAGCCCGTGGGAATTCACTTCCACGTGGGAAGTCAGATACTCGATCTTTCAGTTTACGAGGCAGCGCTTACTGGAATTTTTGACCTTCCGACAAAGCTTGAAGAGATGGGTATAGAGCTCAAGTTTATAAATATAGGTGGAGGACTTGGAATAGACTATAACGGTAGCGGTGCTCCAACCCCTAAGGAGTTGGCCTCCAGGGTTATACCGATATTTAGGGAGATATGCTCAAAGTTAAAGAAATCAAGGCCAAAACTACATCTTGAGCCAGGAAGAAGCATAGTGGGCAATACCACTATACTACTAACGAGAGTTAATCTAGTTAAAAACGCCTTTAAGAAGTTCGTCGCAGTAGATGCAGGGTTTAACCTTCTTATACGCCCAACCCTTTACGGATCATATCACAGGGTAGCAGTTGCTAATAAGATGGATAAACCCGAGGAAGAGGTCTATACGATAGTGGGACCCATCTGTGAAAGTGGGGATATTTTAGCTCAGGATCGAAAGCTTCCCAAGGTCGAAAAAGGAGATATTATAACCCTCTTTGACACAGGGGCCTATGGATTCGCCATGAGTAGTCAGTATAATGGTCGCCCTAGGTGCCCTGAAGTATTAGTAAGCGGTAACAAGTGGGAAATCATAAGGGAAAGGGAAAGCACCTCAGATCTATTACTCAGACAGAGAATCCCAGAGTGGCTCTTTTAAAAGCAAAGGGTGGGATATAGATCCGGTCCCACCCTTTTATCCCCTTAACTAGGGCTTTAAGAGAATTTTTATGCCAATGCCATCCTTAAGCATCTTTATTCCACCAGCTCCCTCCTCGAGGGGAAGCACATGAGTTATCAGAGCTTCCTTGTTTATCTTACCCTGACGAAGAAGATTTATAGAGGCAAGGTAATCCCATTTATTGTATACCCTACATCCGATCCAGGTTATCTCTTTGAAAGCCAATTTTACCAGATTAGAGGGAACGGGAGCCTTAGGCAAACCTAACTGAACAATGCTTCCTCTAACGCGAGCTATGTTTAAAGCTTGCTCTACCGTTTCTGGAACACCAGCTGCCTCAAAGACAACATCAGCCATGTTTTCCTTAAGGATGCCATCCTCAGGACTTACCACCCTAACGGGAAGTTTCTTAAGGTAATCCCTTCGATAGGAGCTAACCTCTGATATTATAACTTCAGAAGCACCAGAAGAGATTAGAACTTGCGCTAAGAGGTTTCCTATGGCACCTCCTCCGAGTATAACGGAGCTTTCGCCTATCTTAAAGTTAGAGCGTCTAACTGCATGAATGGCTACAGCTAAGGGCTCAACTATAGCAGCATCCTCAAAAGATAGTTCCCCCACATCATAAAGCCTATTTGTAGAAACAGCAACATACTCAGCCATTCCCCCAGGAGCATCTATACCGTAAAAGCCGAGCCTCTCACAAACATGGTAGTTCCCCTCCAGACAGGGTCTACACTTCCCACAGCTTATCAAGGGCTCAACAGCAACCCTTTTACCGATCCAATGCCTATCTTCATCATCATAAACGTCAACAACTTCGCCACAAAACTCGTGTCCCAAAACAAGCGGTGGACGAGCCCTTGGATGCTTACCTGCGGAAATCATAAGATCGCTACCGCATATGCCAGCATAAGCCACCCTTATTAAGGCCTCGCCCTCTTTAAGCTTGGGAATCGGAATATCCTCAACCTTAACATCATTAGGCCCCTCGTAAACTAAGGCCCTCATAGTCTACCCCCTTGCTAAATACCCACCATCTACCGCAAGTATATGACCGTTAACATAGTCAGAAGCGCGAGAGGCAAGGAATATAGCTGCACCAATTAGGTCCTCAGGATCACCCCAACGCCCAGCCGGAATCCTCGCAAGTATAGTGTTGTAACGATTTGGATCTTCCTGAAGGGCTTTGGTAAGCTTCGTCTTTATCCATCCGGGAGCTATGGCGTTAACGTTTATACCTCGTCCTGCCCACTCATTAGCTAAAGCTCTAACTAAACCTGCTATGCCGGACTTTGATGCGGTGTAAGAAACGTTGTTCAACCCGCCCATAAAGGAAAGCATGGAAGCTATATGTATTATCTTGCCATATCCCCGTGTAAGCATATCTTGACCTACAAGCTGGCTCATCAAGAAGGCGCCTCTTAAATTAAGACTCATTACAGTATCCCAGTCCTCAAGAGAATGCTTTTCCGCCGGAGACCTCCGTATAGTTCCAGAAACATAAGTGAGTATATCTATCCTTCCCATCTCTCTTAAAGCGAACTCAACAACCCTTCTAATTTCCTCTTCCTTGCTAAGATCCGCCGTAGTGGTAATGATATCAAGCCCCTGGGCCTTAGCCTTCTCCTTGGTCTCCTCTATGCTGCTATGGCCCACGGCAAGAACCTTAGCCCCTGCCTGAGCGAAACCTAAAGCGATAGCCTGCCCTATACCGCTTCCCGCACCTGTAACGATAGCTGTACGATCCTTAAGACTGAAAAGAGAAAGAACATCCATTTTAAGCAAACACCTCCTATGACGTTATAAGGGACGGGCGATGAAACCCGCCCCTCCTTTAAACTATTTTACACCCTGAATCGCATCGATAAGCTCCTTACCGAACTTACCTATATAACCCTCCCAAACGGGCTTAACCTTTTCAGCAAAAGGCGTAAGATCTGGAACATCGTTGAAAGCTATACCTTTAGCCTTAAGCTCCTCAACAGCCTTGCCCTCAAAGTCTGCCCAAAGTTGTCTCTGCTTAGCCATTCCTTCGACAGCGGCTTCCTTTATAATCTTCTGCTGCTCGGGCGTTAAACTATCGTAAACCTTCTTGCTCATCAAAACTACATCAGGAACGGTAAAGTGGCGAGTCCAAGAGAAGTACTTAGAAACCTCATAAAGCTTTAAGGTTAAAAGAGTAGGAGGATTATTCTCCCATCCATCTATAACCCCCTGCTGTAAGGCGCTATAAACTTCGCCTTGTCCCATAGGAGTAGCTATAGCTCCCATAAGATTCAAGGTATCTACCATGATTTTATTGGGCATAACTCTTATTTTTAAACCCTTAAGGTCGTCAGGCTTGTAAATAGGTCTCTTGTTATTTATTACGTTTCTCGATCCGGCATCCATCCAAAAGAGAAACTCGTAACCCGCCTGATTGATATAACCTATGAGCTTTTTCCCAGCATCCCCATCCAAGGCCTTATGAAGATGGTCTAAATTACGGAACATGTAAGGCAGGTTCAAAACATCAACCTGAGGAACAAACTGCCCTAAGGGACCAGCAGCAACCATGGCCATCTCAAGCGTTCCAACCTTCATACCCTCTAAGGCATCTCTCTGTTCGCCAAGCTGGCTGCTGGGGAAAACCCTTATCTCTATTTCGCCCTTCGTCCTCTCCTTAACTAAGTTAGCAAAGAAAACCATAGCCTGATGAGTAGGATGTCCCTCAGGAAGAACCGATGAAAGCTTCAAAACTTTTGGAGCAGCTAAAGCATTAAAGCTCCCGAAGAAAAGCACCACAGCGAAAAGCCCCAAAACCAATAAACCAAGATACTTCTTTGACATACTGCATCCCTCCTTATATTATTTTATCCCCATCACTAAGCTGGGGATAAAGGTAACAAGGGGAGGAATAAAGGTAATGATGAAAAGCACTATTATCATAGCTAAGATATACTTCATGTATGTGCCTAGTATCTCTCCTAAAGAGGCCTTAGCTATACCCGTGGCTACAAAGAGTGAAACCCCCACAGGAGGCGTACACTGGCCTATAGCCATGTTCACTATGATCATCAATCCGAAGTGAATTGGGGAAACGCCAAGCTTCATAGCTATGGGGAATATTATTGGAACTACAATGATTATTATTGGTGTAACATCAAGGAAAGTTCCTAGAAAGAGCATAAGTAAGTTAAACAAGGTAAGTATCACGTATTTATTTGTGGAAAAGGAAAGAATAGCCTCGGCTATCTTTGCAGGAATCCTCTCTGCAGCCACTATCCAACCGAAGCTCGAAGCAGAGGCTATACAGAAAACGACTATGCCGGTAGTTATAGCGGTCTTAACCATTATCCTTGGAATATCCTTAAGCTTAAGCTCTCTATAGACAAAAAAGCCAATTATGAAAGAATAAATGGCAGCTATAACGGAGGCTTCTGTGGGAGTGAAAACGCCTGTAAGTATACCACCCATTATTATTACCAAGGTCATTAAAGCAAGTATAGAGTCTAAAAAGCTCTTTAAAACCTGTTTAAATGGAGCGCGAGGCTCAGCCGGAAGATTCCTTTGGCGAGCTAATATGTAGCTCGTTATCATTAGGGCAACTCCCATCAAAACCCCAGGGATAAACCCCCCGAGGAAGAGACCACCTATGGATATACCCGCAGTTATGCCAAGTATGACCATTGGAATGCTCGGAGGAATTATTATACCTATAGAGCCAGCGGTTGCCTGAACGCTTGTAGCCATGTCTTTCCCGTAACCCTTGCTTTTCATAGCAGGAATAAGAATGCTTCCTATAGCTGCAGTATCTGCAGCGGTAGAACCAGATATACCTGCGAAAAACATAGATGCTACTACGCTAACCATAGCTAAGCCACCCCTAATATGGCCTACCAAGCTTGAAGCAAAGTTAACGATCCTACGAGATATGCCCCCTGACTCCATAAAGCCTCCAGCTAATATGAAGAAGGGAATGGCTATAAGGGCGAAAGACTCTGAGGCGGTATACATACGCTGAACTATAACAGCGGTATCTATATGCCCAGCGTAGCTTAAGGCAGCTAAGGCAGCTATCGCTAAGCTAAAAGATACGGGAACCTTAAGAATCAGAGTAATAACGAAAACAAGAAACAATATAAAAGCCATACTTACTTCCTCCCCTCTTTAAACAACGTAAGAGCGTGAGAAAGAGAATGAACGAAGATCAGAGCACCGCTTGTAGGCAAGGCTAAATAAGGCCAGCTCATGGTGAAAGGAAGTATGGTCATAAGCTGAGTTCTATTAGCCCAAACGAGCACCATCCCTTTATAGATCATCAAGAAAGCTATAAGCATTATGAGAGCGTAGATAATTAACTCAACATAGTATCTCATACGAGGTGGAAAGCGAACGAAAAATATCTCTACACAAAAGTGAGCTCCCTCAGCTACCGCTAAACTTGCCCCTATAAAGCTAAACCATACAAACATATAAGTTAAGAGAGCCTCACTCCAAGGGATAGGGCTTTCTATAACGTACCTGCTAAAAACCTGTAAGAAACCTAAAACGAGCATAAAGCAGGTTAATACGACCACTACCCTCCCCTCTATCTTTCTTAAAAAGAGGTCTACCTTCTCCACAAGCCACCCCTCCTCCGCATTTTATTTTTAAGAAATAAACTTTCATTTTAAACAAGTTTTTTTAAAAACTCATGTTCTTCTAGCAGAGAACTGCGACCCGCGCCAACCCATCCTACTCGATATTTCCGAAGCATACTCCATTGCCTTTTTAGCCAATAGGGGTATTCTCTCATTGGTTATCGTTAAAACCGAGCCTGATATGCTTAAAGCCGCTATCACCTTATTTCTATAATCAAATATAGGAGCAGCAACGCATCTTACCCCAGGCTCGTTCTCCTCGTTGTCCACCGCATAGCCAAGCTTTCTCACATTCTCAAGATGCTCAATCAGCCTTTTGGGATCGGTTATCGTGTTTTCCGTATAGCTCTTAAGACCCTTAGATACTATCCTCTCCACATACTCCTTAGGGGAAAAGGCAAGTATCGCCTTACCAACGGCAGTAGCATGAAGTGGAACATACCATCCAATCTGAGAGCGCATCCTAAAGGTTTGGTTGCTGTCTATCTTATCAATATAAAGGCCCATATCATTATCTGGTATAACAAGGTGAACCGTCTCGTTCACCTCTTGAGCAAGCCTCTTTAGAAGGTCGTGAGCTTCTCGCCTTAAGTCCAACCTATCTAATATCACTCCTCCCAGATAAAGGGGCTTCATACCAAGTCGATACTTTCTAGTTTGGGGATTTTTGTCCACATATTTAAACTTTAAAAGGACGCTTAAGATGCGATGAACTGTACTTTTGTTTAAGTTCAACCTATAAGAGAGCTCTGTAACCCCGAGCTCCCCATTTTCCTTAGCCAGCTCCTCTATAATACTTAAAGCTCTCTCAACCGATTGAACTATCTTTTCTTTTTCCAATTTACCCTTACCTCCATAGGAGATTAACTAGACCAGTCGTGAAAACCGGAAAAACTGTAATTATAGCAAGCTCAAAAAGTAGAAGCCCATAAAATGGAATGGCCTCTATGATAAAATCACGGGTCTTACACTTAGTTATTCCACAGGAAACAAACATAAGCGTACCAACAGGAGGAGTTAAACAACCGATGGCTAAGTTGAATATGAATATCATACCAAAGTGGATATCATCTATACCATATTTAGCAGCAACGGGAGCCAAAAGGGGAGCGAGAATAACTATGGCCGCGTTCCCCTCCATAATCATTCCTACTATAAGAAGAAAGATATTTACAGCAAGAAGAAACATATATTTATCAGGTATATTAGCTAAAATCCACTTAGCTATCTCCTGAGGCACCCTCTCCCTAGTTAATATCCAGGCGAAAGTAGAAGCGGCAGCTATGATGAGCATTATAGAAGAGGTAGTAATAATGGTTTCCTTAATCGCCTGAAGCAAATCCCTTATCTTCATCTCCCTATACATCAAAGCTAGAAAGAACGCATAAACTATAGCAATGGCTCCAGCCTCAGTGGGGGTAAAAACTCCAACGCGAATTCCTCCGATTATAACCACTGGCAATATTAAAGCCCAGAACGCTTCCTTAAAGGCCCTCAAAAACTCGCCTAAGCTCCTTTCCCTTTCATAAAGAGGCCTATAGCCTCTTTTCTTAGATATAAACCAAACGAGAATCATTAAAAGAAAGCATAATAGCAACCCCGGCCCTATCCCAGCTATAAAGAGCCTCCCTATGGATGTATTAGTAACCGAACCGTATATGATCATGGCTATGCCTGGAGGAATAAGAGGAGTTATTATAGCTGAAACGGCAACTATAACGGTACCAAAGGCCTTGGGGATTCCTCTTTTTTCCATCTCTGGAACAAGCATCTTCGCCTCCATAGCTGCATCAGCTAAGTTGGAGCCACACAATCCTCCCATAACGGTAGAAAGGAGAACGGAAACTTGCGCTAACCCGCCAGGCATCCTACCAACCATTACTTCACAGAAGTCCATTATCCTTTTGGTAACCCCAGAATAGTTAAAGATTATCCCAGCGAATATAAAGAAAGCGATGGCAAGAAGAGGAATGCTTTCAACCCCAGAAATAACCCTTTGAGCTATTATGTAAGGTGGAATAGCTGGATTAAAGGCAAAGTAAATGGCGGAACCAGCAAGTATTGATGCGAAAACGGGCACCTTAAGAAACATTAAAGTGAAAACAACCACAGCTGAAAAGAGAGCAAGATCAAGATGCATTACTCCTCACCACCCTTAAAGAAAGAGAGTGTCCAGCTTAAAAACATCAATATGGAACCTATCGGTAAGGCAAGGCAAATTAAATAATAAGGAACATGCAAAACGTTAGTAGTCCTTTGAATCTCACGCTGAAGACCAACGAAGCTAAATCCATAAAAAGCAAGGTAAAGAAGGAGAAAGGAAACCACAAGATATACAAATATATTAACGATCTTCTGCAGAGGTTTAGGAAAGATATCAACCAATACTTCTATGGCTACATGACCACCATGCCTAAAGGCAACGCTTCCTCCAAAAAAGCTTAGCCATACATAGCACCAAAGCTGAACCTCCTCCTGCCAGGAGAAGGGCCGGTTAAAAACATATCTCATTAAAACTCCTGAAGAGGTAACAGCGACCAAAATTATTAGCGTTAATCCCGATATGAAAGAATCTGAAAGTTTAAGTAGCTTTAAAAAACCCCTAATCACTTTCCCCCTAACTCCTTTCTAAACAAAGGAATTGGGGTAAGAAGATTTCTCTCTTCCTACCCCTTTTTAAAAATCTATTTCATTTCATAGCGTTTTTAACGGTTTGGTAAAGATTTGGAGACCACCTAGATGTTATCTCTGGAAGCTCATAGAACTTCTTAGCTGCCTCCTTAAACTCCGTCAAATCCACTTGAATTACCTCTACCTTGTCTGCCTTCATCTTCTCTAAGCTTTCCTTCTCAAGATCAAAGTAGCGAGAGTTATTGTATTTCCCAGCCTCATCCCCTGCTTCCATTATTATCTTTTGCTGTTCAGGAGTAAGGGAATTAAATACCTTAGTTCCACAGATCCAAGTAGTAAAGTTCTTAACGTGACCGGTTAAAACTAAATATTTAGCTACTTCAGCAAACTTGCCCTTATAAAGAACCGGTATCGGATTCTCAAGACCATCGACAACACCTTGTTGTAAGGCTGTATAAACCTCACCCAAGGGCATAGGAGTCGGAACAGCTCCTAAGACCTCAAATCCCTTTATCTGAATAGTGTTATTAGGAACGCGAATCTTCATCCCCTTAAGGTCAGCAAGCTTTCTAACGGGCTTTTTAACAAGGAGCTGTCTATCACCATAGATCCAATTAGCGGTTAATATCTTTAAACCCTTTTCCTCAAGCTTCTTAGACTGCTCTTTCCACCAGTCGCTCTTTACAAGCTTCCAACAGTCATCCCAGCTATCAAAAAGATAGGGACCGAATACTATTCCAAAGTCAGGAACGCCTCTATCCGCATAGAAAGCTCCATCTGCTAAGGTTATAACAGGTATACCAGCTAACATCTGATCTATAAGCTCATTCTTAGAACCAAGCTGGCTTGAAGGATAAAGCTGAACTTTGATCGTACCATTGCTTCTTTCCTCAACTAACTTCTTCCAGTGATTACAACCAAGATCAACAGGCTCACCAGGATGATTCTCGTAGCCTATCATGATAGTTAGTGGTTTCGTTTGAGCCCCGCAGATCGGGACAAAACCAAGTAAAGAAACTACAAAGCATAAGACAAATACCGCTAAAGAGAGCTTCTTCATAAGATATACCTCCCTTCGCTTTTATTTATGTGCCCTTGGCACTTTCATCCAACAGAGCTATCACCTTAAGATAGCCGCCCGGGTTTGAAACGAGCTCCTTTATATAGCGAGGAATATCATCAAAGCTAACTATAGCCGAGATAACTATCTCAACATCTATAAGCCCTTTACTAACCAGCTCAATGGCTTCCTTAAATAATCCAACGCTGTTTCTTGAACCCTTAACATCAAGCTCCTTCTTAGTTATCAGATATGTGGGAAGAGAAACATCGTTAAAGGGATAACCAACCAAGGAGATCCTTCCCGCATAAGAAACATAATCTATAGTATCTCTAACCGCTTTCTCAGAGCCAGAGGCCTCTATTACAACTTCAGCCATCCTACCGCCAGTAATATCTCTCACGAGCTTAAAGGGATCCTCCTTCTGAGGGTTTATAGTATATCCTATTCCGCCCCTTTTGGCTATTTCCAACCTTGAATCGACTGGATCAACAACTATGGGAACTCCTCCAAGGTGTTTAACATAAAGGGCAGCTAAGATCCCTATGGTTCCAGCTCCAATAACAACCACATGTTCCCCCATTTTAACTCCAACCCTTTTGACCGCTTGCATAGATATTGTTAAAGGCTCAACGAGGGTAAGCTTTTGCCAGCTTATATCGCTTGGGACCTTATGTACTAAGTGTGGATCGTGAGCTATATACTCAGCAAAGGCACCATCCTGATGAACGCCTATGACGCTCATGTTCTCACAGCAGTTGGTCCTACCGATCAAACAGGGATAACATTTACCACAATATCTGTAAGGCTCTATCACAACCCTATCTCCAACCTTGAGGTCTTTAAACCCTTCAGGAAGGCTTTCAACCACGCCTGCCGCCTCATGCCCAAGTATTCTTGGGAAAACTCCTAAGCGAGAGGTCCCCTTATAAGCGGAAACATCAGAGCCACATATGCCAACCGAGGCTACTTTCACAAAAACCTTACCATCCCTATCAGGAAGGCTAACCTCCTCAAGGCTAAGCTCTCCGGGTTTCCTTAAAACGATGGCCTTCATACGAATTCCTCCTTGTATGCTTGTATTCTTGCACTCATGTATTCCACAATATGAAACTGCGTTTCGTATTCCTTAACAAATTATAAGGGCTTAATCGTTAAGTGTCAATCTTTAAAAAAACTTTAATCAAGCTTTATTCAGTATTAACATCATCTAGATACACTTTAATCGAAATTCTCTAGAGGGGGTGTTTTTTAATGTACCAGAGAGGCAGGAGTCTTTTCTCGAGGTTCTTGATATTTGCCTTCGTCCTCCTTTTAATCGTTCCCTCGATAGCCTTAGCCTTCAAGGAGGTTAAATTCGCGGTAATCTCCGATCCTCATCTGAGCCTTCCGGTAGCCAATACTGAAAACAAGGTCAAGATGGAAGACTCATCCGTTGAGCTTTTTAGAGAAGCCATCAATAAGATTAACTCAATTTCAGGCTTAGACTTCGTAATACTTACTGGCGATCTAACGAAGGATGTGGAGCCATGGAACATAGACCTATTAAGGGAAATGCTTGAAGAGGTCAATGTTCCGGTTTTCGCCGTGCTCGGAAATCATGAGGTAAGCCCGTTACCGGTAAAGGGCAAGGATCCCAGTTTAGCCTCCCTTATAGGCGATTCTAAGTACACCATCATTTGGGCATTACAGGGTTACGGATTCAATGGCCCAAGAAGCTACTGGAGCGCTGAGCCTATACCGGGTCTCTACCTTATCGGATTAGATACTACTAAGATAGGAAGCTGGGGTGGAAAGTTATCAAAGGCTCAACTTGAGTGGCTTGATAAGGAGCTTTATAAAAACAAAGATAAGCTTACCATAGTTATAGGCCACCATCTTTTAGTTCCCTTCAGAAAAGAAGAGTTAAAGCCCGAGTGGAAAAACTTTTATTTAGATAACGCTGAGGAGGTCATCAAGCTATTCGAAAGGTATCCTCAGGTTTCCTTCTACCTATGCGGACACCGTCACGTTAGCACCGTTCCGGTTGAGAAAAACGGCATATGGTATATAGTAAACGCTTCTACACTAACTTATCCGATGTCAATTACAATATACACCCTTACCCCTGAGGAGCTGAAATATGAGGTAATAAGGCTTGAAGCCACAAAAGATATCTGGGAGGTAGCCAGAAAGACCATGGGCGAAGACCCCTGGTGGAAGCCCCATAAGGATGCAACGGTTGAGGAAACCCTTGCCTATTACGAAGCAAAGGAATTTATGAAATTCAGTATGCCTGTTAGGTTCAAGAAAAAGTAAGTAAAAATAGCCTTAAGCGACAGGCCCCTTTTAAAAGATCAAGTTACAAAAGGGGCCTGTCGCCATCAAATTAGGCAATCCTTAAGCTTCCTCCTCTATCCACCTGAGATAATCGGGGTTACCTGCAACTATGGGTAAAGCTATTATCTCTGGGACGGTATAAGGGTGAATAGCTTTCACTTTATAAAGAAGCTCCTTGAAGCGTGCGGCCCTAGCTTTAACTATAAGGAGCGATTCCTTATCTTTCTCAATCTTCCCTTTCCACCAGTAAATGGAATTTACTTCTTCAACTATATTTACACAAGCGCCAAGTTTTTCCCTTACGATAAAATCTGCCACCTCCTGAGATTTATCCTTAGGGACCGTTATGAAGATAACATAGTAACCCTCCAACAAGGCCTCACCTCCTCATCCACCCTACTTTAGCATCAGGGACCGAGTCAATTTCCGAAGAGTAAGGCTTTAAGTCCAAAAGAGGCGTTCCATCGATCGCATCTAAACCCACCACTTTAAGTATTCTACCGCTTCTTTCAACAAGTCTAACTACAGAAAAACCTATAGGGTTAGGTCTATTGGGAGAGCGAGTTGCAAAGACCCCATGCTCTTTCCCATCATGAGGGGGGATAGCTATGAGCTTATCCCGATCGGAAAGGTGAAGCCAGTATAAGACTATAAGATGAGTGCACTCCTCTATGTCCCTTAAACCCTCCTCGTACTCCTTAAAGATCTCTATCTCACATATCTCGCTTGAAAATCTACCCTGAAAGGGGGCAGAGTTTCTATCTTTGTAGGGAGACCTTATAATCCCTATAGGCTTAACATAGAATAGCTTCACGTTATCCACCTTCCTTCAACCAACCTTGTGGCACGATTATATCAGTATATACCACTAAGCTTCAAGAAAAATCTGAAACCCCTTAGCAAAATCGCAAAATTTTTGATATCATTAAAAGCAAAAAATTAAGGAGGGTTAGTGTGACATGACTTGGACCTTGATCTTAGTCTTCCTTAGTGGCATTCTAGCCGGTTTCATGAACGTTCTCGCGGGAGGGGGATCCTTTTTAACCATACCTGCCCTATACCTAACGGGGCTTCCTGTGGATGTGGCCAACGCAACGAATAGAGTTGCAGTCTTATTTCAATGCTTGGCCGCGGTAGTAGAGTTTAAAAGAAAGGGAGTTTTAAGGCTTAAGGAGATATTCCCTTTTCTTGGGCCAGCTTTAATTGGATCCCTTATAGGCTCATTCATAATGATTAGCATAGATAAGAAAACGCTTCAGATCATCATAGCCCTAATGATATTCGCAATAGGAGGATTGGTAGCTCTCAAACCAGATTTAGGACAGGTAAAGAGGGATACTAAGCTACCTAAATGGATAGGATGGCTATCCTTCTTCCTCATAGGAATATATGGGGGATTCCTTCAAGCAGGGGTTGGCTTTTTCCTTATATTTGCCTTAGTAACTATAGGAGGCTTTGATCTTTTAACCACCAATGCCATAAAGATGGCTATAGTGTTGTCTTACATGGTGATAAGCGTAGCGCTATTCTGGGCATATGGGATAATAGAGCTCTGGCCGGCGGTCATACTTTCAGCGGGAAACGTCTTAGGAGCATATATCGGAACACACACCGCCATAAGCAAAGGGAATAGATTCTTAAGGCTAGCCCTTCTTATCATGATAGCTGTAAGCGCCACGAAGATGCTCATGGATGTGGTGGTATAATTTCCTTAAGGGGGTCGATAACATAGATAATTTAGAGAGGGTTCTTAAAAAGAGACATTTTCTCAAGCTCCATAAGATAAAGGAGAGAAAGAGGGAAGATATTTTAAGTTATATCTCAAGCTATCTCTTTAACGTACCCGTCAAGATAGTTATGGATAGAGATTTTCTAAAACTTAAGCCTCAAGACACCATAAGCATACTCATTAACAGCTTCGATCAGGAGGAAACAGCTGCAATAATAGTGGATGAAAGAGATAAACTTTTAGGAGTTATAACTATGAAAGATCTTCTCCGCTTCTTCAGTCCCCCTAAGAGATACTCCATAGTAGGGCTAAACTTGCTAAAATGCCCCACCTTAAGTAAGGGTTGCACCGTTGAAAACCTAATGGTTAAAAATCCCATAACCATAGGTATCGATGATAATCTCGGCCAAGCCATAAGGGTGATACTGGAAACGGGAAAACACCACTTACCGGTCATAGATAAGGAAAGAAGGGTACATGGGCTGCTTGAAGTTAAGGACATCATAAGATTCATAAGGCTAACCTGGTAGTGCATCATGGATATCCTACTTAAGATAGCCATAATCCTTCTAATCGCTAAGTTCTGCGGATATCTGGCCATAAGAATAAAGCTACCTGAGGCTTTTGGAGCGTTGCTTGGTGGGATAATAATAGGCCCTATGCTCGGGATAGTGAGCTTTTCTGAGGATGTTAGCCTTTTCGGAAACCTAGGAGTGATCTTTCTCCTCTTCTTAGCTGGGCTTGAAACTAACTTTGAAGAATTAAAGGGAGTGGGAATCTCTCCATTCATAATAGCGGTAGGAGGCTTAGCTCTCTCAATAGCTTTAGGCTATTTGATAGGGATACTTTACGGATATCCAAGGATTACCGCCCTTTTTCTGGGAGGAGTCCTAATGTCCTCAAGCGTAGGATTAACCACAAGCGTGCTTATAGAGATGAAAAAGCTTCATACGAAAGAAGGGACCACCATATTGGCTTCAGCGGTTATAGATGATATTTTAGGATTAATAGCTTTGGCTATAATAATAGCGATAAGCAAAAGCGGACATATAGAGGTGAGAGAAATAGTGATTTTATTAGCTGAAATAATAGCCTATTTCACCTTAAGCTATCTTTTGGGATCCTCCTTAGTTAAAGGAGCCCTGAAAATCGCAGGAAGGATAGATGTTCCCGAGGCTTTAACCGCGGTAGCGATAGCTTTGATGCTTATCTTCTCTTACTTAGCTGAAGAGGTGAAAATAGCATCCATAACCGGGGCTTACCTCGCAGGGCTTATAATTAGTAAAACTCCCGAATCCCAGAGAATAAAGGATAAGGTTTACACTATCGCCTTTTCCATATTCATCCCAGCATTCCTTGTAGGAGTAGGAGCAAACACTAATATCAACTCTTTGATCAAAGCAGGAAGCTTCACTATAGTGTTTTTCGGAATAGCCATCTTAACCAAAACGCTGGGATGCGGTATCGGCGCGCTTATAACGAAGAGGTTTACGCTGGAAGAGGCCTTAAAGGTCGGCTTAGGGATGATACCTCGTATGGAAGTAAGTTTAGTGGTAGCTAACTCGGCTCTAATAGGAAAGATCTTCGATGAGTCCATATTTACAGCATCGATAACTATGATTCTACTAACTACGATAGCAGCTCCGATATTTCTTAAATGGGCCTTTTCAAGGGCCGCTCAAGAAGCATCCTTAAAAGCCTAAAATGAATATATTTCTTAAGATAGCTGTGATCCTTTTATCCGCCAGGTTCTGTGGATATCTAGCTACAAGAGTGAAACTTCCAGAGGCTTTCGGGGCCTTGCTAGGAGGAGTAATTATAGGTCCTATATTAGGCATCGTGGAGCTCTCTGGGGAAATCAGAATATTAGCTGACTTAGGTGTGGTTTTCTTACTCTTCTTAGCTGGCCTTGAAACTAATGTAGAAGAGCTAAGGAGAGTCGGAATCCCATCCTTCGTAATAGCCTCAGCAGGAGTAATAGTCCCCTTATTCGTAGGATATTGGATATCGCTACTTTATGGATATCCTAAGATAACCGCCTTATTTTTAGGTGGAACACTAACAGCTACAAGCGTAGGGCTAACTACAAGCATTCTTTTAGAGATGAAAAAGCTTCACACTAAGGAAGGAACCGCCATTTTAGCCTCAGCCATCATAGACGATGTATTGGGAATAATGGTACTAGCGATAATAATAGCTATAAAGAAAAGTGGACATGTGAGCCTAAAGGAACTATCATTTTTATCAGGAGAGGTGGGAGTCTATTTTCTCTTAAGCTACCTTTTAGGCTCTCCTCTGATTAAAAAAACATTAAAGCTCATGGAAAAGCTTGATCTACCGGAGGTTTTAACATCGGTGATAATAGCCTTAATGCTAATCTTTGCATATTTAGCTGAGGGAATTAAGATAGCTGCCATCACAGGAGCATATCTTGCAGGTCTCATAATAAGCAAAACTCCAGAAGCGCGAAGGGTAGAGGACAAGATAAACACCCTGGCCTTTTCCTTATTCGTACCGACATTTCTTGTGGGAATAGGAGCAAGCACCAATATCTACTCTTTATCTAAGACGGGTGCTTTTACGATAATATATTTCATCATAGCAGTTTTAACTAAAATAGCAGGATGTGGGGTTGGAGCTTTAATAACTAAAAGCTTTACCTTTAAAGAAGCCTTAAAGATAGGCGTAGGTATGATACCACGCATGGAAGTGGGGTTGGTCATAGCAAACATGGCTCTGCTGGAGGGGATCTTCGATGACTCGGCTTTTGCCACGGCGGTAACGATGACATTATTAACCACGATAATAACCCCACCGCTTCTTAAGTGGACATTCTCAAAAGGTTAATTAAGGAGGTGGAAAAATTGGTAACTGCCTTCGTTTTGGTTCTTGTAACAGCAGGAAAGGAAAGAGAAATATTGGAAAAGCTCAAAGAAATGCCAGAGGTAAAGGAAGCATATATGGTATATGGAGAGTACGATCTTCTTTTAAAGGTTGAATCCGAAACCTTAAAGGGGCTTGATAACATAATAATGGGCAAGATAAGGAAGATGCCAGAGATCCAACTAACCTCAACGCTTATAGCGGTATAAGATGGATTGGCTTAAGATACTTATAGAAGATATATTAAGATTATTAAAGGAGAAAGATAAACCTCTAAGCATAAGAGAGATAGAGCTTGACACTAAAAGCGAAATAAGCGATATAAGAGAAGCGATAGAAAAGCTTAAAGAGAAGAATCTGGTTAAAGAGGAGAAGGGTTGCCTCTCTTTAACAAAAGAGGGGGAGGAAACCGCCAAGAGGATTTACGACTATCATAAGGCTATAGAAAGCTTATTTAGCCATGAAGTGGCTCATTCTATAGAACACCTTGAGGAAGATGTAAGGGAAAGAGTAAAGATTATAAAGGGAGAAGCAAAGCCTATAGAAGAGATGGAAGAGGGCATCATATCAGCTATAAAGGTTGAGAATCCTAAGACGCTGTCAAGGATAATAGGAATAGGCTTGATCCCTGGAGCAAGCTTTAAAGTGTTAAAGCTAAGGGACGATGTTATTATTCTTGAAAGCAAGGGAAGGCTAATAGCCTTAGATAGAGCTTTAAGTAAAAGCCTCTTAGGAGTAGAGAGGAATGAAGGTCTTACTAGTAGGACAACCTAACGTAGGCAAATCCACATTGTTGCATGCTCTCACCGGAGCTAAGGTAGAAATATCGAACTATCCTGGAACAACCGTTGATGTAACTGAGGGAAAAGCAACAATTAAAGGAGACAGCTATATCTTCCTGGATACGCCAGGGGTATATAGCTTAACTTCCTCAAGCGAAGAGGAAAAGGTAACGGAGAAACTCATCCTCGAGGGCGATTACGATTTCATCATCCAAGTGGTTGATGGAACAGCGATAGAAAGGAGCTTAATAACCACATTACAGCTTGCTGAGCTTGGTGTCCCTTTCATAATGGCTGTAAACTTCTATGATGAGGCAAAGGAGCGCGGAGTGATAATAGATCTTAAGGCTCTTGAAGAAATTTTAGGCGTCCCGGCAGTCAGGATAAACCCCCTTAAGGGGGACACGAAAGAGCTCATAGATAGGATAAAGGAGGCTAAAAGATCAAAATTCAAGATCAGATACGATGATCACATAGAAGAGGGGATAACTAAGCTAGAGCAAGAGCTGAACTACTCCGGAAAGCTACTTAAAAGAGGCCTTGCAGTTAAACTCCTCGAGGGAAGCCCCTTTATGGAGCAGTTCCTCAAGGAAGCGAAGCTAAGCAAGATAAAAGATCTCCTTAAAAGCTTTCATCCAAATATGGAAAGCGACATAACTATTTCAAGATCTGGATATGCGGTATACATAGGGAGTAAAGTTTTAAAGATAACTTCAACATCGTTTAGGAGTCTTCCTGCCATCGATAGATTTATAATAGATACTCCAATAGGAGGCCTAATGTTCTCAATAGGAACCCTTATCTTAATATTTCTATCGCTTTTCTACATAGGAGGTTGGCTTCAGGAAAACCTATCTTTCCTATCGGAAACCCTATTAGAGGCTTTAACCCCCTTCCTTAAGTCCATGGGAGAGCCATTCAATATAGTAACGAGGAATATATTTATAGGGGTATCAGCCGGGGTAAGCATAGCTATCCCTTACGTGGGCGTATTCTACTTTATTCTGAGCCTGCTTGAGGACAGCGGTCTGCTCTCAAGGTTCATAGTGGCTTTAAACAAGGTTATGAATTCCCTTAACTTACCTGGGAAGGCGATAATACCGGCCCTTTTGGGATTAGGATGTGCTGTTCCTGCCATAAGATCAACGAGAATCCTGCCCAGCTTCACGGACAGATTGAGGGTATCGATACTTTACATGACTATACCTTGCTCTTCAAGAGCTGCAATAGTATTCGGCATAGTGGGCTACTACGCGGGATTAAGATACGCTTTAGGAATATACCTTACCGCACTTTTAGTTTTTATAATTACAGCAAAGGTAATGGGCATCATAATACCGCGCGATCCCCTACCCTTAATAGAGGAGCTACCTCGATACCGTAAACCACAAATTAAAAACCTGCTTTTAAAAGCATGGATTAAGGCAGAGGACTTCGTATATGTGGCCATACCGCTTTTGGCCCTAGGAGGATTCCTTTATGGGATACTATCGCATTTTAACATGATAGAACCGATTGTCAAACCCTTAAGATTTCTAACCGTGCATTGGCTTCAACTTCCTGAAAAGACCGCTATACCTATAATTTATGGATTCATCCAAAAAGACTTAGTACCTGCAATGTTAATTAACGCCATGGGCACGATAGATATAACATTAAGCATGAGTAAGCTTCAGATATTCACCTTCGGCTTAGCCTGCGTGTTTCAAATCCCTTGTATGATAGCTCTCTTGATGCTTATAAGAGAGCTGGGGATAAGAAGAGCCCTCATCATAGAGATATCAGCTTTCACTTATGGAATGCTTTTAACTGGAATCGTTAGCAGAATCGTCGGCCTTCTCCTCTAGCTTTATTAACTTTTCTTTAAAATTCCTTTAAACCTCCTTAAAGCTCCCCTCCTAAAATTCTAAGCAGAAAAAACTAAAGGAGGGGATAAGCATGAGTTCTTTAAGGAGGTTTAGGGCTATTCCTATATTGGCTTTAATCCTAGCTCTTCTAATCCTTCCCGCTTTCTCAATAGCGATGGCTCAGTCTCCAAAGTACGTCTTTCTCTTCATAGGCGACGGCGTTAGCATTCCCCAAGTTTCGGCCGCTCAGATGTATCTTGGCTCCCTAGAAAGCAAAACCCCAAATCCAAAGACCCTCAACTTCACGAAGTTCCCGGTCTTTGGCATGATGACAACCCATGCAGCCGATAGCTACATAACCGATTCAGCCTCAGCAATAACCGCAATGGCTGCAGGACATAAGACTAGCGATGGCGTTATCAACATGGATCCGGAAAAGAAGGTTAAGTATAAAACTATAGCTGAGTTTGCTAAAGACAAAGGCATGAAGATAGGGATAATTTCAAGCGTATCCATAGATCACGCCACACCTGCAGGGTTTTACGCAAGAAACCCAAGTAGAAACAACTATTATGAGATAGCTTTAGACTTAGCAAATAGCGGATTCGACTTCTTCGGAGGAGGAGGCTTTAGACAGCCTAAAGGCAAGGATGGAAAGCAAAGGGATATAAGAGAGATATTAAAAGAGAAGGGCTATAAGGTGGTAGAAAAGGCTGATGAAATAAGGGCCCTTAAATCCGAAGATGGTAAGGTTGTAGCTATTAATCCCGTGTTAGATAGAGAGGCCGCCTTACCCTATGCGATAAATAGAAAGAACGGAATGGATATTGGGGTTTCTTTAGCGGAGTTCACAAAGAAAGCTATAGAGATGCTTAATAATCCAAATGGATTTTTCATAATGGTTGAAGGCGGAAAAGTGGACTGGGCATGTCACGCTAACGATGCAGCTTCAGCGGTATACGATCTTTTAGACTTCGAAAGCGCCATAGCGGAGGCCTTGAAGTTTTACGAGAAGTATCCCAATGAAACCTTGATAATAGTCACCGGCGACCATGAATGCGGAGGCATGTCCATGGGATTCGCCGGAACGAGATACGAAACCTACTTAAAGATCCTTGAAAAGCAGAAGATATCTTACGATGAGTTCACAAAGCTTGTATCCAAATACAGAGAGCAAACTCCGAAGGATAAGGCCAAGCTTGAGGATCTCTTACCAGAAATAGAAAAGCTCTTCGGATTAAGGCTCTTAACCCCTGAGGAGAGAAAGGCTTTAGAGGAAAAGGCAAAATCTGGAGACATCAACGCCGCTATGGAGCTCCACTTAGCCCTAACGGAAGATGAAATAAATGAGCTAAGAAAAGCCTTCAGCATGAGCATGCTACCAAGGGAGGAAAGACCGAAAGATGAGATCACCTACAGGCTATATGGAGGATATGAGCCCTTGGCTGTGAAAGTTACTCACATACTTAACCAAAAAGCCGGAATAGGCTGGACAAGCTACTCTCACACCGCACTGCCCGTTCCCGTATACGCAATAGGTTTTGGTGCTGAAGAGTTTAAAGGCTACTACGACAACACGGATCTCTTCTACAAAATGTGCAAAGTTATGAAAATAGATATATCTAAGGGTAACATAATATCTATACTGCCAGTGAGATATGTAGAAGCCTTAGCCGCGTAATAATAAATATTTAAGAGGCGAGGAGGGAAAAGGCACCTTGATAATAAAATATTTGCGAGAGCTTTGGAAAATAGAGAATCCCCGTAAAGATATATCCTTGATAGTTATAACCCTACTGCTTTCCGCCACCCTCGCCCTCCTCCCCTCCCCCTATAAAAATCCCAATCTGAAGGACACAATTAGAGCGAAAGCGGAAATTATAGAGGTAGACAACTCTAACTTCCATCAGGTAGGCCTAGTTAAGATAGGAAGCCAAGGACTAAAGGTCAAGATACTTAACGGGCCATTTAAAGGAACGATTAGCCATGCTGTTAATCACTTCAAAGGAATAATGGAAATAGACAAGGTTTTTGAGGTTGGAGATACCGCCTTAGTGGTTATAAATCACGCTGGAGATAGGATAATACATATTAACACTGTAGATCACTACAGGTTGCCTTACATGCTAGCCTTATTCTTGATCTTCTGTGGGGTTCTCCTGCTTTTCGCTGGCTGGACAGGCCTTAAGGCTCTCGTCTCTTTCGCCTTCGTAGTCCTCCTTATATGGAAGGGACTGGTACCGATGCTCCTTCTAGGAGCTAACCCCATACCGGTATCCCTTGGGATTACGCTACTTGTAGCGATTTCAGCATGCCTTTCAGCAGGTGGAATATCTAAAAGGGGCTTTACAGCTTTATTAGGTTGTGCCTCAGGTATCGGACTAACATGCCTTTTAGCTTTAGCCTTCGGTATGAGGCTTAAGCTACATGGGTCCGTAATGCCCTTCACAGAAAGCCTTCTTTATGCAGGATTTACCCACCTTGATATAACCTCCATATTTTTAGCAAGCACCTTTATCGCCTCAAGCGGAGCAATAGTGGACGTAGCCATAGATATATCTGCCTCCCAGGACGAAATAGTGAGGGTACATCCCAATATACCCCAGAGGGAGCTGCTCTTTTCCGGACTTTCGGTCGGAAAATCCGTTATAGGAACCATGTCCAATACTCTACTTTTAGCCTACTCTGGAGGCTACATGGGATTGCTTTTAACCTTAAGCGCTCTCGGTATCCCCACAATAAACATAGTTAACCTAAGATACGTTTCGGCCGAGATTTTACACACCTTAGTTGGAAGCATAGGTATGACGATGGTTGCACCCCTTACCGCACTAATAGGTAGCTTTATATTTACCAAAAAATATACTATAATTTAACTTGAAGATATGTGGAAAAAAGGGTTATCTTTTTCTGCTCTAATACTTTATATGTCATTCATCTTCTTGCCTATACTTTTAATCTCTCTTGGGGCCTTCGGGCAGAAATGGTTTGGAACCCTTTTGCCTGAAGGGTTTACCCTAAGATGGTATAGAGAGCTTTTTACCCAAAGAATGTACTATGAGGCCCTAATGAGAAGCCTTATAGTTGCAGCCTTGGTTATAATTATAAACCTCGCAGTGAGCATCCCCGCCGCCTACTCCATCGTGGTCTCCGAAAATAGATTACTTAAAAGCCTATATAACTTCATAATACTTTTACCAATAGCTATACCCCCAGTAGTTTTAGGCTTAGGCTTCATAGAAGCTTACAACATCCCAGGGTTAAAGCTGATAGGAAGCCTAAAGGGCCTAATCTTAGCACAATGCATATATACTCTTCCCTTTACCTTAAAGCCGATCGTTGCTAACCTCGAGATGCTATCCTGGAAGACGATGGAGGAAGCAGCCTATTCGCTTGGTGCCAATGTGCTTTACATCATAAGAAAGCTTCTCATACCGAATCTCCTTCCCGGAATAATCGCTGGCTCCATAATGACCTTCGCCATGTCAATTGGGGAGTTCCAGTTAGCTGTAATCTTAACGAGCTCAAAAAGTCAAACTTATCCCGTAGTGTTATATCAGGCTTTCTACGTGAGCACAGGTTTAGCTTGCGCTGCAACTAGCCTACTCGTATGGATGAGCATATTTTCCCTTCTAGGAATAGTTTACATGAGCAAACTCATTAAGGCCACCCCAGAAAAAGCCTATATAGGAATGGGAGGTGGATAAAAGAGGGTTGGGAGGCTATATAGAGCTTAAGGGCGTCTCTAAAAGGTTTGGAAAAATAGTAGCGGTTGACAATTTAAGCCTATCTGTAGAGAAGGGAGAGCTTTTAACCTTGCTTGGCCCTTCAGGCTGCGGTAAGACCACCACCTTAAGACTAATAGCAGGCTTCCTGAAACCAGATTCAGGGGAGATATACATAGATGGAAAAAACGCCTTAAGCATGAAGATGAGAGATAGAAGAATCGGCATAGTATTTCAAAACTATGCCCTTTTCCCAAACTTAAGCGTTTTTGAAAACGTGGCCTTCGGTTTAAGGGCAAGAGGTGAAGAGGAAAGCAAGATAAAAGATAAGGTCTTTAAGCTGCTCGAGATGACCGGAATAGAGGACAAGGCCTACTCCTTTCCATCGGAGCTATCAGGAGGACAACAACAGAGGGTAGCGCTAGCAAGAGCCTTAGCTATACAGCCAAGCGTGCTCTTACTTGACGAGCCCCTTTCCGCACTCGATGCTAAAGTTAGAAATATGCTTCGCTTTGAGATAAAAAGGATTCAAAAGGAAAGCGGAGTAACAACGATATACGTAACTCACGATCAGGAAGAGGCCCTCTCCATATCAGATAGAATCGCAGTTATGAATCAGGGCAGGATAGAACAACTTGGAAGGGCAGATGAAATATACCTTAATCCTAAAACCAAGTTTGTGGCTGACTTCGTTGGAGTAAACAACTTTTTAGACATAGTGTCTAACGGTAACGGTGAGGCCTTTTGGGAGGGAGGAAAGCTAAGCTTTAAAACCCACATAGCCTTACCACCAAAGGAAAAGGTCCTTTTAGTGATAAGACCGGAAGACATAAATATATTCAGACTAAGCGAAATCAGCTCAGTCGAGGAGGTAAACCTATTTAAGGGGATCGTCTCCGGAAAGATATTCTTGGGACCGATAACGAGGATAGCGATCAAGGTGGGAGGGAAAACCATTCTTTCTGATACCCTGACATCGGAAAAGACCTTCTCTCTCAGGGAGGGAGAGGAAGTTTTAGTGAAAATAGATACATCGAAAGCAAAAATAATAAGATAAGGGAGGTAAGGAAAAATGAGAGTGAAGAGGATTTTAGCAGTTTGCGGTCTTCTAGTACTTCTCATAGGAGGCATTTCCATTGGCGCAGAGCTTAAAGATGAGCTTTACCCTGGAGAAAAACAGCTTTATGAGGCAGCCAAAAAAGAGGGAAGGCTATTCAGCTACGACACAGGACCAACTTGGGCAAACTGGCAGGGCCTGTTTGATGCCTTCAAGGAAAGGTACGGCATAGAGCTAGAGTGGAACGACTTAGGAAGCGCAGCAACCGTAGCAAGGCTTGAGAAAGAGAAAAACAATCCTCAGGCTGACACAGCTTACTACTTCATGCCCTTCGGACAATTAGCTAAGGAAAAGGGCTTAACCGAGGGATTTAAGCCTATTAACTTCGATAAGATTCCGGATGTATTGAAAGACCCAGAAGGACATTGGTTCTCTATACATAAGGGGACAGTTGTATTTGTAGTCAACAAAAAGCTCGTAAAGGATGTACCGAGGTCTTGGGCAGATCTCTTGGATCCCAAGTACAGCAAGTGCATAGTGTACCTTGATCCAAGAACTACGGGAATAGGATATGCGATAGTAATGGCCACAGCTTACGCTCATGGGGGAAGCATAGACAACTTAAAGCCTGGCATTCAGTACCTTGCTAAGCTTCAAAAGGCGGGAAACGTGAGAATGATAGAGAAGACGACCGAATATGACAAGTTTGTCAAGGGTGAGATACCCATATGGATCACCTACGACTGGAACGGCTATAGAGCCAAATACATCGGAGGATTAGGTGATGATGTAGAGATAGTTATACCTAAAGAGGGAACGATAACCGCTCCTTACGCTATAAGCCTAGTCAAGGGAGCTCCTCACCCGAACGCTGCCAAGCTTTGGCTTAACTTTATAATGTCTGAGGCAGGTCAAAGAATCTTCGCTAAGGGATTTACGAGACCTATACTCCCAGACATAGAGCTGCCTCCAGAGGTAAAGGATAAGTTTTTACCTAAGGAAGACTATGCAAGAGCTATAGATGTAGACTGGGTCAAAGCTCATAAGGTTCAGAAGGAAGCCGCTGATATGTGGGCAGCTGAGGTCTTAGGACAGTAATCTATGGGGGAAAGAAAATATCTTCTTCTTTTCCTTATACCCTTAATCGCTATAATCGTTCTTTTCCTGTTTATACCCCTTGCTTTCGTTTTAAGGGATAGCCTTCTGGTCGAAGGAAGGCTATCCCTTTCTAATTACTACGCCATATTCACAAAGAGGCTCTATATAAACTCCTTTAAAACGAGCTTAGCCCTCTCCTTAGCTACCACAGCCATAGGCACATCCCTAGGTATACCTTTATCTTATTTAATATATAAAAAGGGAAGCTTTGCAAGGGATATGCTTCTTTCACTTAACTCCATTCCCTTGGTTTTTAGCGGACTTGTGGTAGGCTTTTCCTTCATCGTTCTCCTAGGCGGAAGCGGATTTATAACCTTACTCTTTAAGATGCTATTTGGGATAAACCCTATAGAGTTCTCCGCCTTCTTATTCACATGGAAAGGATTGATGATCGCCTATCTATACTTCTTAATACCCAGGATGGTCTTAACGATGATAGCTGCCTGGTCAACCTTCAACTGGAACCTTTTGGATGCAGCCATAAGCTTAGGCGCATCTTACTCCTTCGCCTTTAGAAAGGTTATTCTTCCCCTAATAGCTCCATCAGTTATAGCAGGCTCTTCCCTCCTCTTTGCAGTAAGCATGGGAGCCTTTGGAACAGCCTTCGCCTTAACTGGAACTGGAGTCAACATAGTACCGCTACTTATCTATACTCACATATCTGAGGTAGGAATAGAGCTAGGCAGAGCAGATGCTTTAGCGGTCATTCTAACGCTTCTAACCACATCCATAATAGTTGTATACGAAAGGCTATTTATAAGGAGAATAAGGAGAACCTGAAAGAAGAGCCTCTATTATAGCTTTACAGAAGGCTGGTAGATCCTTCGGGGTACGAGAGGTTATTATGTTACCATCGACTACGGCCTCCGCATCCACAAACTCCGCTCCAGCGTTAACCACATCATCCTTAATAGCAAAGAAGGCGGTTGCTTTTCTCCCTCTAAGAAGGTTAGCAGAAGCAAGCATCCACGGACCGTGACATATAGCTGCGACCACTTTGCCCTTTTCACCGGCCTCCTTAACGAAATTCACAAGCTTGGGATCCCTTCTCATCCTATCAGGAGAATATCCACCGGGAATTATAACCGCATCAAAGTCATCAGCCTTAGCCTGATCACTCGTTATATCCGCCTCAGCGGGAACTCCATACTTTCCCTTATAGGTTCTCTTTTCAGGGCCAACTAATACTACTTCCGCTCCCTCTTCCTTCATCCTTAAAAGGGGATACCACAGCTCAAGGTCCTCAAACGTGTCCTCAACCAGAATAGCTATCCTTCTACCCTTTAACCTCTCCATATTTATCACCCCCTTGGTTTTAAATTATAATATAATCTGGAGGGTGATGAAAGTTGATAAAAGTAAAAATTAAATTTTTCGCAGGCCTTAAAGCCTTGACAAAAAAGAGCTCCATTGAGGTCACCTTAAGCGGGCCCGTAACACTAAGAGAGCTCTTAAGGGAAGCATCCTCTCAGGTAAACTTAGACCTCGAGGGAAAGCTAATTAAAGATGGGAAAATTAAAGACGGCTTCATGGTGCTAATAAACGGAAGAAATGCCATTTACTTAAACGGAGCTGAAACGATCGTAGAAAGCGGGGAAGTGGCAATATTCCCACCTGCTGGAGGTGGATAAATTGAACATATGGCTAAGGCATGAGAAGCTTGTTGAGATGGGAATCTTAAGAAGCGCCTCCTTACTCGTAGCTGGAGCAGGAGGTCTAGGATCTACGGTTTTAGAGCTCCTTGTAAGGCTTGGGATCGGAAAGATATACATAGTAGATAACGGGATCGTAGATAAACCAGATCTAAATAGACAGATACTTTACGACAGTAAAGATCTGGGGAAGAAAAAGGTTCAAGCAGCTATAGAAAAGCTATCTGAAATATCTAAAGAAACGGTTTTAGATGGAATATTTAAAGACATAAACAGCGATGATTTCACCCTACCTGAGGACATAATGGGAATAGTCGATTGCCTAGATAACTGGAAGAGCCGGTTTAAGCTTGAGAACTTAGCAAGAGAAAGGGAGCTATTTTTGGTCCATGGTGGCGTCAAAGAGATGTATGGGCAGATAACTACCCTAATGTATCCTGAAACCCCATCCTTAAGAGAGATATTCGGCGAAGTTAAAGAAGAAAGAAACCTACAGGTCTATCCACCGTTAGTTATAGCTTTAGCATCGCTTCAGGTATGGGAGACGGTCAACGCTCTCCTTGGAAGACCTCGCCTGCTCGGTAAGCTTCTTGTGCTAGATCTATGGGAGCCCTCGTTAGAGATAGTCGAGATATGTAAGAGGTAAGCTCAGGAAGGCTTATCGGATAGATGATAGATTCCCCTATATTCTTAACCAAGATGAAATTAACTTTGCCATTTTTAATCTTCTTATCCTGCACCAGCTTAGCATAGACCCTGTTTAAGTCTAAATCCTTTAGCTCAACCGGCATATCTATAGCCTTAAGGAGATTTAATACCCTATCTAATATCCCTCTTTCGGTAATACCTAAAAACTCCCCAAGCCTTAAGGCGAAGCTTTTACCTAAACTTACCGCCTCACCATGGCTCATATTATAAGCGCTTTCAATGGCGTGTCCCAGAGTATGCCCAAAGTTCAAGATCTGTCTTAAGGATCTATCGAATAAATCCCTTTCCGCTATCCTAAGCTTAAGCTCGACTGATGTTTTTATAAGCTTAAAAAGCGTCCTTAAGTCCCTCTTCTTAATTCTATCTATATTATCCTCTATGAATTCAAAGAGCTCCCTTGAAGCCACCAAGGCTATCTTTATAGCCTCTACCAATCCTTCGGAAAATCTCTTAGGGTCTTGAGAAAGGACGAAGGTTGGATCTATAAGGACAAGCTTAGGAACCTTAAAGGCCCCTATCACGTTTTTAATCTCCCCTAAGTTAATGGCGGTCTTGCCACCTATAGAGGCATCTACTTGTCCAAGCAAGGTAGTGGGAACGCTTAGGAACTCACACCCTCGCTTAAAGGTAGCTGTAGCAAAACCAACCGCATCGGTTAATGCCCCTCCCCCTAAGGCTACCACAGTATCCTTCCTCTCTATCTCCCAATCTATAAAGGTCTTATAAAGCCTCTCAATAAAGCTTAAATCTTTGGCTTCCTCCCCATCGGGAGCTATAAGAAGCTTACCCCCCTCTTTAATGAAGGGCCTATATATCCTATAGACGCTACTAGTGGTTAATACCGGAAAGCAGCCTATCTCTTCCCAACAGATCCTCTTTACGTGAACATCATGAAGGGAAGAGTAGATTACATCCTCCTCAAATACCCCTTTAAGGTTAAAGACCATTAATGCACAAGCTTCCTCAGGGGAAAGGTTATCCCCTTCTATGGTAAAGTGAGCCATCTCATAAAGCTCCTTTCTCGCCACATACAAACTCTCCAAACGCTCCCTTAAGTTTCCTCTTAAAAGCGGCCTATCCTCCGCTTCCCTCCTTAGCCTTCTTTCAAGCTCATCTATCGAGACCTTTATATAGAAAGATACGCTATCCTCAAGAATTGCCTTTCTATTTTCAGGATCGAGTATCGCTCCTCCCCCTAAGGATACAACTCCTCCCTTTCTTATCGAACGAAGAACAACCCTTTTCTCTATCTCCCTAAAAGCTTTCTCCCCAAGCCTATCAAATATCTCGGGAACGGACATTCCGGTTTCTCTCTCTATCTCCTTATCCGTATCCGTAAACGATAACCCCAAAGCATCCGCCAAAAGCTTTCCTACGGTGCTCTTCCCAGAACCGGATAATCCCACTATCGTGATAGTTCTTTTCTCCATGACTCTACCCTCTCCTTCACCTCTGAAATCCTATCTCCCCCAAATTTCTCCAAAATAAAGTTAAGTATAGTAAAGGAAACCATGGCCTCACCTACAACTGAGGCAGCAGGAACGACCACCACATCTGATCTAATATAAGGAAGGGGACACTCCTTTAAGGTTTCAAGATCTATAGAGCTATCTAACGCATGGGAAGTAGGTATGGGCTTAAGGTAAGCGATCAAGACTATATCTTCACCGTTCGAGACCCCTCCCTCTATTCCACCAGCACGGTTAGAGCTTCTTCTTATCACCCCATCTTTAACTACAAAGCGATCTTGAAACTCGCTACCTGATTTCCTAGAGCCACATATAGCCTCTCCTATCTCAACAGCCTTAACGGACGGAATAGAAAGAAGGGAAAAACCCAATGCTGCATCAAGCCTTCTATCCCACTGAACATAGCTACCAAGGCCAGGCGGGACGTTCTTAGCTATAACTATAAAGCTACCTCCCAGGCTATCCCCTTTAGACTTAGCCTCCTCTATTTCCTTCAACATCAGCTCCGTAGTCTCCTCATCAGGACAGTAAATAGGCGAGCTATCTCTTTTAAGGATCAAATTCTCTATCTCTAGGTAACTTTTATCCAGGGAAACCCTTCCTATACTCCTTGTGAAAGCGAAAACCTCCACCTTAAGCTCCCTTAAGGCAAGGGAGCATATGGCTCCAAGAAGGGTCCTTATGGCCGTTTCCCTTGCGCTTGCTCTTTCCGCAACCACATTTAGATCTTTAAGCCCATACTTTATATGCCCCACATAATCGGCGTGCCCTGGCCTTGGAACGGTCCTAAATCCTGGATTAGGATTATTCCCTCTATTTACAAGCTCAACTGATATAGGAGCTCCGGTCGTAAACCCCTCATGGATACCAGCAGATATAACAGGTTCATCAAGCTCCATCTCCATCCTTTTCCCCCTACCATATCCTCCCCTTCTCCTAGCCATAAAGGCCCTTAAGTAATCCATATCTATCCTCAAGCCCGCAGGCATACCATCGAGTATCCCTGATATCTTACTTCCGTGAGACTCACCAGCGGTAATCATCCTGAGCATCTTAAATCACCTCGTAAGGTCCTCTAAAATGTTGAAGAAGTTTGGGAAAGATATTTTAACCCAATTAGCCCCCATTATCTTTGATGGACCGTCGTCCTCAACACAAAGGGAGGCTATGCTTAATAGCATAGCTATCCTATGGTCACCATGAGAGTTAAGCCTAGTAGAGGATCTTAAGCTTGCCTTACCTTTAACTATGAATCCATCCTCAAGCTCTTCGATGTTAACGCCCATCTTCCTGAGCTCAGAGACAACAGAGGCAATCCTATCGCTCTCCTTAACTCTAAGCTCCTGAGCTCCCCTTACAACCGTTTCCCCTTCCGCGAAAGCCCCAAGAAGAGCAACTAACGGAATTTCATCTATCATCTGAGGAGTCTCATCAGGAGAAACTACCGTTCCTAAAAGCTTAGATGTAGAAACTCTCACCTTCCCAATAGGTTCAAAATCATCCCTTTCAACCTTTACCTCCACGTTAGCCCTCATCCTCTCAAGTACCCTTAAAAGGCCTATCCTCGTAGGATTCAAATTAACATCCTCAATTACTATATCCGCATCCCTGTGAATAACCCCAAGGGTTATGAAAAACGCAGCGGAGGAGAAATCCCCCGGAACCTCTATCTTTAAAGGATAAAGACTATCAACAGGATCGATCTCTATAAAGCCATCCCTTTCCCTTAAATCGACCCCCATGCTCCTTAACATCCTTTCAGTGTGGTCCCTGCTCTTTCTCGGCTCCTTATACCGGCTTCTACCAGAGGCAAAAAGGGAGGCTAAGATAAATGCGCTTTTCACCTGAGCGCTTGGAATGGGGGCCTCATAATCTATACCTTTAAGTTCACCACCATTCAACGTTATAGGAAGATAAGCTCCCCCTTCTCTTCCTAAAATGCTCACACCCATCTCTCTCAGGGGCTTAACCACTCTCATCATAGGTCTTCTGCTTAGGCTCTTATCCCCATAAAGGGTAAAAGTCCCTTTCCTTGAGGCCAAAAGCCCCATACCAATCCGAGCTGTAGTCCCGGAGTTACCACAATACAACGGCTTTGAAGGCTCTTTGAACGGACGAGGCTTGATCACAAGCCTTTTGAAATCACCTTCAAAATCAATACCGCAAGCCTTTAAAAGATTAAAAGTTCTTTTTACATCATCAGCCTCAAGGATGTTCCTTACTTCAGACTCACCTTTTGCCAAGGATGAAAAAAACAAAGCCCTGTGACTTATAGACTTATCGGGCGAGACCCTTACTACACCCCTAACTCTTTGAGCTCTTCCAAGTTCCATTTTATTCCCCCCAATACTAAACGTTTTTTCTCTACCTCACAGAGATTAGATATTCCTGATAAAACCAAGGCGAACTCCTCAAAGTTAAGGCTCTGATAACCATCGGATAGGGCCTCCTCCGGCTTAGGGTGAACCTCTATCATTATGGCATGAGCTCCGGCAGCAACAGCCGCCTTAGCCAATGGCGGAATAAGGTCTCTCCTTCCGGTTCCGTGACTTATATCCACACAGACTGGAAGATGAGCCATAGCCTTAACCACAGGAACCGCCGAGAGATCTAAAGTATTTCTTGTGGCTCTTTCAAAGGTCCTTATACCCCTTTCGCATAAGATTATCCTTTCGTTTCCATGACAAGCGATATACTCAGCTGCAAGCAACCATTCCTCTATGGTAGCCATAAAACCTCTCTTAAGAAGAACAGGCTTATCCACCTTACCAAGAGCCTTAAGGAGAGCATAGTTAAACATGTTTCTAGTCCCCACTTGAAGAACATCAGCATACTCATATACAAGGTCTATCATGGTTGTATCCATAACCTCCGTAACTACCTTCATACCATAGCTATCTGCAGCCTCCCTAAGCATCCTTAAGCCAAGCTCTTCAAGCCCTTGGAAGGAGTAAGGAGAGGTCCTAGGCTTGAAAGCCCCTCCTCTAAGCAACCTAATACCCAAACCCGCAAGCGCTCTCGCAGTCTCGTTTATCTGCTCCTCAGACTCAACGGAACAAGGTCCAGCTATAATGTTTAAGAAGTTTCCTCCTACCGGAATATCACCTATCCATATCAGAGTATCCTCCTTTCGAGCCTCCCTTGAAACAAGCCTTAACCCCAAATTAACCACCTCCCATGTGGGTATAAAAAAAAGGGCCTCCGGGTAAATACCGAATAGGGGTATTTACCCGGAGGCCCTTAACCCTCCGCGGGTAAACACCCCTATTCAAAGAAGAAGTAATAATACCCGAAGTCCCTTATTCTATCTGCCCATATATTCATGGCTATTTAGTTATAAATTATACCATCGAATCCGTATAATGCAATACTCCTTAAAAAAAATTTTTTATGTTATAATAAGCTTATGCCGCTCACAAAGATGTATCTTCTAAACTGTATAACCCATAAGAAATACTCAAGAAAGTTGCTCGCCAAGCTTTGCTCTATCGAGGCCATAGAACTATGCGATATTAAGAAGACCCCTCTCTACAAAAAGGGGTATTTAATAACAGCGAGAATAAACGAGAAAGAGGAAGAAGAACTAGCCTCGATAAAGAGAAGGCTTTTAAGGATATTTGAAAACCTTGACGCCCAACCTCCTCCATTAAGCGAGGAACCTCCTAATTTCGACGGAGAAGTGCTTTCCCCTGAAGAATCAAAACTCCTCGAAGAAATCGAATCCCAGGCAAATCGCATCGGGGTAACCAGAAAGGTGATTCTTAAAAGCAAAGAAAGAATAAAAACATACCTCTTTAAAGTTCAAAACCTATTCGGGCTAGATGTGAAAATAGAGGAGCTTAAGAACCTGAAGTATCTTTACTACACCTTTGGGATAGTACCCTCGGTTCAAATGCCTAGATTAACAAGAAGCCTAGAGAGCTTACCGCATGCCCTTATCCCAGTAAGCGGAGAGCACCTTTTCATATTTTGCTTAAGAAAGGATAAGGATAAGGTAGAAGACATATTAAAGAGCGTATTCTTTGAGAAGCTCGAGCTCCCCATTAAGTACCATGGAGAACCAGAGAGGGTTGCAAAGCTTATAGAGCTTGAAATGGAAAGGCTTAATATAGCCATGAGAAACTTAAACGCTAAGGCTAAAAGTTTCCTCCAGGAAAGGGAAGGTCTTTTAAACGCCCTATGGCAAAGAATCAATTGGAGATATTTATCCCTTCAAATTAAAAAGCTCTGCGGAAGCATGGGATCGCTAATAGCGCTATCAGGATGGGTACCTGAAGAGAGGGTAAAAGAGGTGGAAAGAGTCATAGATGAGGTATGTGAAAATAAGGTGGTATATGAGTGGGTAGATTCGAGCAAGTTGAGTGGAGAGCTCGTACCCCCAACGTTCTTTAAGAACAGTCCCTTACTTAAGCCCTTTGAGACCCTAGTTAGGCTATACGGTACTCCGGGACACAAAGATATAGATCCAACCCCATTTATCGCTTTAATCTATCCCTTCTTCTTTGGCTTTATGTTCGGAGATGTCGGTCAGGGAATAGTCTTATATATATTAAGTAGCATAGCAAAGATCAGGTTTCCCTCCTTAGCTAGCGTAGCTCACCTTGCAAAGTGGTGTTCCCTATCCTCCATAGCCTTCGGAATACTCTATGGACATTTCTTCGGGTTCTCCGACATAATTAAACCTATAATACTCTCTCCGATGCACGATATTCACTCTATGATAGTAAGCTCTATAGCCATAGGAATAGCTTTAATAAGCCTAGGTTATATAATCTCTATAGTAGCTTTGTATAAGGCTTACGGTTTCAGCAAAAAGCTCTTTTTAGATAAGCATGGAGTAGCAGGGCTATTGTTTTTCCTATCCTTTATTTCCATCTTCCTACTTTGGAGGAAGATAGGAGGCTTATCTATACTATTTCCTATACCCTTCGCCTTAATGATTTACCTAGGCTTAAGAAAGGAAAACCCTATGGAGGGGATTTTCTCCCCCATTATAATGCTCATAGAAAGCTTCAGCAATGTTATATCTTTCGTAAGACTTGGAGCTTTTGCTTTAAATCACTCCCTTCTATTTATGTCCTTCTTCATGATGGGAGAGATGCTTAAGGACTCCTTCTTAGGAAGCCTTGGGAGTATAATTATGGTGGTTTTAGGTAACATCCTAATCATAGCTCTTGAAGGCCTAATTGTGGGAATTCAGGCTCTCAGACTTAACCTTTATGAGTTCTTCTCCAAGTTCTTTAAGGGCGAGGGTAAGGAGTTTAAACCCCTAAGCCCAAAGAATTTAGGTTTCGATTAGAAAGGAGGTTAATCTATGATTATCTTGCCCATCCTTATAGCCACAGGAGCTGTTATCCTAACCATTTACGGAGGCTTAACCATAAGGAAAAGAAAGGACTATAAGACCTTCGCCCAAAGGATTATCTTCCTATCTTCTATGGCCATTTTGGCCTCCTTACTTCTTCTGTTTTTAATCCCAACGCCTGGTATGCCATCGGAAGGGAGAAGCGAAAAGGAAGCTATAACATCACCTAAAGGATTGGATAGAGCTGCAGGATACCTAGGAGCCGCAATAGCGGTGGGAGCCGCAACGATCGGTGCAGGTTTAGCCGTCTCATCAACTGGGAGCGCCATGATAGGAGCTATGGCGGAAAAGCCGGAACTCATAGGAAGAGCCCTTATAGTGGTTGCCCTAGCTGAAGGAATAGCTATATATGGCATGGTAATCGCCATAATGATAATAGCCACCTTATGAAAGGAAAGATCTTCGTCTTAGGAAACAAGGAAGCGGTTACAGGTTTCCAATTAGCCGGAATAAGCGGAGAAACGCCAGAAGATAAGGAGTCTGCGATTAAGGCTTTCCATAACGTTTTCTCTTCCGGTAAATATGCCTTACTTATAATAACGGAAGAGATAGCCTCCATGATAAGAGAAGAGATCGAAGAAGTAAAGTCAAAGGAACTTTACCCTATTATAGTAGAGATACCAGGAAAAGGGGGATGGAAGGAGAAACACCACGATTATCTAGAAAGAGCCATAAGAGAGGCTTTAGGTTTAGGGCTTAAGGGGTGATAAGGCTTTGGAGGAAAGGGTAAGGCTTCTTAGGGAAGAGATTTTGAAAGAGGCTGAAATAGAAAGAAGAAAGCTATGGGATGAGTTTGAAAGAAAAAAGTCTGAAGACTGGGAAAAATCAAGATTTAAGGCAGAAAGGGAAGCCTTAAAGATGCTTGAAGAGACCCAAATGAAGGCTGAGGAGCTTATCTCAAGGGAGGTAGCAGACGCCATATTCACCGGGAGAAAGATAGTTCTTGAAGAAAGAGATCTAATACTACAGGAGACGCTCCAAAGAGCAAAGGAAAGGATCTTTAGCATAGTAGAATCCAAGGAGGATTATAGGGAGAGGCTCATAAAGCTCACTAAAGAGTGTATAGAATACTTGGGAAATAGCTTTTCCGTCCTCGTAAACCCTAGAGATATAGAACTCATTAGAGATATAGCCAAGGAGTTGAACATAGATATTAAAATCCAAGGGGATACTAAAATAATAGGAGGAATTAAGGCCTGGTCAGGTAAAAGAGCCATAGATAATACACTAGAGGGAAGATGGGAGAGAAAGAAAAGAGAGATACAGATGGAGGTGCTAAAGGAGCTCTTCGAATAGAAGATGGATAGTACTATAGGCTACATAAAGTGGATAAGCGGCCCTGTCGTCAAAATCAAAGCAACGAAGGATATAAAGCTCTTTGAAATGGTCAAAGTGGGAAGACTTAAGCTTATAGGCGAGGTCATATCAACTAGTGAAAACGAAGCTATAATACAGGTTTACGAGGAAACAGAAGGATTAAAGCTTGGTGAAGAAGTAATAGGAACAGGAGAGCCTCTCTCGATAAACCTTGGCCCAGGCTTAATAGGGGGGATCTTCGATGGCATAGGCAGACCTCTTCTGGAGATAAAGAATAAGATTGGCGACTTTATCCTAAGGGGGGTTAGCCTGCCATCCTTACCTTTAGGTAGAATCTGGCACGTTAAGATAGAGGTTCAAGAGGGGGATATGATAAACCCGGGAGATATAGTTGCCCGCATAAGGGAAACTCCTCTTATAGAGCATAGGGTGCTCTGCCCGCCGGGAGTAAGCGGAACGATCATCGAAACCAAAGAAAGCGGAGATTATACACTGGATACCACCATTGCAACTGTAAGATCAAAAGAGGGGAAGATACATGAGATAAAGCTCTTTCAACGCTGGCCAATAAGAAATCCGAGACCCGTTCTTAAAAGGATCCCCTTTGAGGAGCCCCTATTAACGGGACAACGGGTCTTAGATTTCCTCTTCCCTTTAGCTAAGGGAGGAACGGCAGCTATCCCTGGGGGCTTTGGAACGGGAAAAACGGTAACTCAGCATCAGCTTGCCAAGTGGGCGGATGCAGATGTAATAATCTATATAGGCTGTGGAGAAAGAGGAAACGAAATGACCGAGGTCCTTGAGGACTTTCCGAAGCTTGTGGATCCTAAAACCGGTGAACCCTTAATGGAAAGGGTGGTACTTATAGCCAATATATCCAACATGCCGGTTGCAGCAAGGGAAGCCTCCATATTTACAGGTATAACGATAGCAGAATATTTCAGAGATATGGGATATGACGTAGCGATAATGGCAGATTCTACCTCAAGATGGGCGGAAGCCTTAAGAGAGATTTCAGGCAGACTTGAGGAAATGCCGGCAGAGGAAGGCTTCCCAGCCTACCTTCCAACGAAACTGGCCGAGTTTTACGAAAGGGCTGGAAACTTCGTTACCCTAGGAAACAGAAGGGGCTCCATAAGCATAATAGGAGCGGTATCTCCACCTGGAGGAGACTTTTCAGAACCGGTAACCCAGCATACCAAGAGATTTATAAGGTGCTTCTGGGCCCTTGATAAGGAGCTCGCAAGCGCAAGGCACTTCCCATCAGTAAATTGGCTTAACAGTTATAGCGAATACCTTGAGGATTTAAAGATATGGTTTAAACACAACGTGGCCGAGGATTTTCTGAAATTAAGAGAATGGGCAATAAGCCTGCTTCAAGAAGAGAGCAATCTTCAGAGGATAGCTCAGCTTGTGGGAGTGGGAGTCCTACCTGAACCCCAAAAGCTTACCCTTATAACGGCGAAAATCATTAGAGAGGGCTTCTTAAGACAGAACGCTTACGACCCCATTGATACCTATTGCTCCTTAAGGAAGGGCTATCTAATACTGAAGCTTATAAAGATGTATCATAGTAAGGCCTCAAATCTCATCAAAAAGGGCGTATTAGCCAAAAAGATAGAAGAACTACCTATAACCTCGAGGATAATGAGGATTCCCTTTAGCATCCCGGAAGAAAGGATAGAGGAGGATTTCTCCTTCTTCACCGAAGAGCTCGAGAGAGAGTTCGCCGACCTTGAAAAGAGCTATGAGAAAGTCCTAAGCTATAGGAGGAGATAGCCCCATGCTTGAATATGTAGGAGTAAAGAGGATAAGCGGGCCCTTGATATTTATAGAATCTATACCAGAACTGCTCTATGGAGAGATAGTAGAGATATTTGCTCCTAATGGAGAGGAGAGGTTAGGAAAAGTTATAGAGCTTTCTGAGGATTTTGCGGTAATCCAGGTGTTTGGGGAAACGTCCGGTTTAAGCCCATTAAGAACGAAGATAAGACTATCAGGAGACACCTTCAAGCTCGGTGTATCAAGAGGAGTTATCGGAAGGATATTTAACGGCGTAGGAAAACCGATAGACGGTGGACCAGAGATATTGGCTGAAAGCTACCTTGACGTAAATGGCTACGCTATTAATCCTGTCTCGAGAAGCTATCCAAGAGAGTTCGTGCAAACGGGAATATCAGCGATAGATGTGACAATGACAATAACAAGGGGGCAAAAGCTTCCCATATTTTCAGGAAGCGGGCTACCTCACAATGAGCTCGCCGTTCAAATAGCCCGTCAAGCCAAGATCCATGATGGGGAGTTTGCTATAGTCTTCGCAGCTATGGGAATTAAAAACGACGTAGCAAGATTCTTTATAGAGAATTTTGAAAAAAGCGGAGCGATAAGAAACTCGGTGGTCTTTCTAAACTTAGCAAACGACCCAGTAATAGAGAGGCTAATAACACCAAGGTGCGCCTTAACGGTAGCCGAATATTTAGCCTTTGACCTCGATATACATGTACTAGTGATTCTAACTGATATGACCAACTACTGTGAGGCTTTAAGGGAGCTATCCTCAAGAAGGGGAGAGATACCAGGAAGAAAGGGATATCCTGGATACATGTATAGCGACCTTGCATCCATATATGAGAGGGCTGGAAAGATAAGAGGAAGAAACGGCTCCATAACTCAGATACCGATAGTATCCATGCCTGAGGATGACATGGCTCACCCCATACCAGATCTAACAGGCTACATAACCGAAGGGCAGATAGTTTTAAGCCGTGAGCTCTATCGAAAGGGAATATATCCTCCCATAAACATTCTTCCATCGCTCTCCAGATTGATGAAAAGCGGAATAGGAAAAGGAAAGACAAGGGAGGATCACTCTCATCTTTCAGATCAGCTTTATGCTTCTTACTCTCACGCAGTGTGGGTCAGAAACCTAGCATCGATAGTTGGAGAAGAGGAATTATCAAGCCTTGAGAGGCTCTATCTAAGGTTCGCTGATGAGTTTGAAAATAAATTTATAAGGCAAGGCTTCGATGAGGAACGGAGCATAGAGGAAAGCTTAAATCTCGGCTGGGAGGTATTAACGATACTTCCAGAAGAGGAGCTACACAGAGTAACAAGCGAAGAGATAGAAAGCTATTACAGGAGGTTTAAGAGATCTTGAACATAGAGCTAACCAAAAGCGGACTCCTCCAAGTTAAAGAGCTTCTCTCACTAGCTCGACAGGGATATAAACTTATGGATCAAAAAAGAAGCATACTAATCTCCGAAATAATGAAGTACTTTGAAAATGCAAGGGAGCTCCAGGAAAGGATAGTTAGAGAATCCCAAAGAGCCTACGAAGCTTTAACATTAGCAGCAACCCTCCTTGGTATCGAAAGCATAGAGGAGATTGCCAAGGGCGCTGAGGAGAAAATAAGCGTAGAGATATTCGAAAGGGGAGTCTTAGGTGTCCCCATACCCACACTAGCGATCGAGGGAGATGACCTGGAAAGCGAAAAATTCACCCCCTTTTATAGCGCATATAGGACCAATATGGCCCTTGATAATGCGGTCCTTAGCTTTAGAAAGCTTCTTAAGCTTATAACCTTCCTTGCTGAGGTTGAAACAACCATATATAGGCTAGCTAAGGAGATAAACATCACTAGAAAAAGAGCAAACGCCTTGGAACAGGTTATAATTCCTGACCTTGAGAAAACTAAGAAACGAATAGAAAGCCACTTAGAGGAAAGAGAGAGGGAAGAGTTTTTCAAGTTAAAGAGGCTCAAAAAAGGCCGTTAATCCCAACCTTCCTTACCCCTTAAGGGGACAAAAACGCATCCACCAAAGTCGTGTCCCTCAAGAGTCTCCTCACCCTTTTTAACATACCTATGAAGGTTCTGAAAGAACCTATCCCCTATAGGGATCACTATCCTTCCTCCCACTTTAAGCTGTTTCGTAAGAGGGCTTGGAACCTTAGGAGCAGCAGCGGTAACTATGATAGCATCATAGGGGGCATACTCCTCCCAGCCTAGACTACCATCACCAACCTTGATCCTAACGTTTTTATAGCCTAGAGCCTTTAACCTCTCTTCAGCGCTTTTCGCCAGCGACTCGATCCTCTCTATAGAGAAAACCTCCTTTGCAAGCTCCGCTAAGATAGCTGTCTGATAGCCCGATCCAGTTCCTATCTCCAAAACCCTCTCATCTCCCTTAAGATCAAGTAAGCTAGTCATCAGAGCTACCATGTAAGGCTGAGATATGGTCTGTCCCTCCCCTATAGGTAAAGGATGATCATCATAAGATTCGCTAAGATAGGCTTGTGGGACGAAAAGATGACGGGGAACCTTCCTCATTACGTTAAGGATCTTTTCATCCTTGAGTCCGCGAGCCTCTATCTGTTCCTTTATCATCCTCTCCCTTAACAAATCCCAATTAGGTTCTTCCCTCCTCAAAAGGACGCATCCCCCCAAAATTAAAAATGGCGCGGTTGGCGGGACTCGAACCCGCAGCCTCCGGCTTAGGAGGCCAGCGCTCTGTCCTCTTGAGCTACAACCGCACCCTCTTTCAAGATAATATTATCAAAAAACGATACCGAATGCAATACCCTCAAACCAACTCCAGGAGAAAGCCCCTCTCCCTTAAACGCCTCTTAACGTTCTCTATGTTTTCCCTATTTAATCCCCTTATAGTGTGAAGATGGATTCCCTCGGAAAGAGTTAAAAGAGGCTTCGCTCCAAAGCTCCTCATCCTTGCCAAAAACCTCGTTAGATCCCCCTTGCTTCTTATATCCAAAATTCCCCTTAACTCCCCATAAACGGGATGCTCCACTATAACATCAGCTACTATACACCCCTCTTCAACTATTATAGATATCTCCTCCTCGATATCAAATTCACCATGCTTTACCGCTATAATCTCCTCCACCATCTCACCCCTATCAAGCACATAGCCCCTTGGCGTCGCCAAAATTTTCTCCCCTCTGGATCTCAAAACAGCGATAATCTTCACGATGGTTTGTCTGCTTAAGCCTAAACGAGCAGCTATATCTCCACCCCTAACCGGCTCAGGATAAGCCTCCTCTAAGATCTCTAGCACCTTTTTCCCTATCGGGTCCATAGCCTAATTCCCTTTCCCCTCCTGAAGAAGATGCTAAACTCAGGATCACAAATATTCCACTTGCTATTATAATACTCCATATACCCGGCATCAAACCCAAAGGATTAATTTTAAAGGCAAAAAGAAGCCCAGTAATAATTGCCCCCAAGGTTATGCTCCAAAACGCGCCTCTCTCATTAGATCTCCTCCAATAGAAAGCCCCAACTATAGATGGGACCAAAACTAAAAGCCCGGCTGAAGAGGAAACGGAGAGGATAACTATCATGCTAGGCCTCATATAGGCGAAAGCAAGAACAGCCCCAGTTAAAACAAATAGAGAAAGCTTCCCTATGAAAACCTGCCTTTTCTCAGGAAAACCTCCAAAGAGATCCTTACTAACCATAGAGGAAAGGGTTAAAAGGACTGAATCGATCGTAGATATGGCAGCAGACATGACCCCCAGCATCACCAACACCGCTATGGGAACAGGTACTATAGGAAGAGAAAGTAAGGTGGGAGTAGCTAAATCAGGCTTATCCAAGGAAGGGATTAAAGCACGAGCAGCAAAACCCCAGAGAATCACTATGACAGTGTAAAGAAAGCCGAACACTAAAAATCCCCAAAGCATGTTTCTTAAGCTTTTTAAATTTTTAGGGACAAAAAGCCTCTGACTAACCTGAGGATTAGATATGGAGAAGAAAAACCAGGGAATAGTTAAACCAAGAAAATTACTTAACTTAAAGAAGCCCGGCCCTGGAACGGAAAGATAATGAGGATATTTAGTCTCAAGGATCGAGAAGAACTCTCCAAAGCCGCAAAACCCCTTATAGACTATAAACAAAAGAGCGACCAAGGAAGAGAAAAGCATTATCCCTGCTTGAAAGGCATCAGTCCATGCAACAGAGCGCATACCCCCTGTAAAAGACCATGTTATGGCGACAATAGCGGCTATGATTATCCCTACCGTGAAGGGTATGATCCCCTTAGTCATCACCTCAAGGGAGTATCCTATGCCCATAAGCTGAACAGCAGAATAAGGAACGAGAAAGACAAGGCAAACTAAGGCAAAGGCAATGGACACCCTCTTACTTTCGTATATCTTTCCAAGCATCTCAGCGGGAGATATCACTCCATATCTCTTACCGAAGCTCCAAAACTTCGGTCCAAACCAAACCACTAAAACCAGACCCGCAAGATAGGTAAGCTCAAATCCCAAGCTTCCTACCCCACCTGTATAGGTTAATCCCGCGAGCCCTATCATCATGAAAGCGCTGTATGTGGTTGCGCTATAGGTTAAAGCAGATAAAATTCCACCCAATGTCCTTTTAGCTAAGAAAAACTCCTCAAGATCCGCCATGCTCTTACCCTTCTTAGATACGAAGGCAAGAAGAGTACCAACCAAAAGATAAAGCGATACAGCAAAGATGACCCAAAACTTCATCCTTCCTCACCCCACTTTCTGCTCATCCAGAAGATGGAGATCACCGCTATAATCCCCCATACCACCCAAAAGGTAAAAGCCCCTGTTATCTTATGAACATTGGAGAGAAAACCATAAGGGATAACTATATCAAGAATCAGCAAAAAGATAAACCAAAGCAAGCCCTTCATGATTCTTCCCCCTTCCAAAGACCGATTTCTTACAAGATTTTACTCGCTCTGTAAAAAGATGTCAAGAAAATAAAAAACTTAAGGGAGCCCTTCCATATGGAGGGGCTCCCTCCTAAGGTTAAATGTTAAGCTAAGCGCCAATTAACCTTTAAGGCCAAATCCCCTTAACTCTTGTAGCTTCAGCTACTCTACCAATAGCGACCACGAAAGCGGCAGTCCTAAGATCTATGTTAAACTTCTTATGAGTTTCATATACCTTATAGAAGGCATTGGTCATCATTCTATCAAGCTCCTCATAGACCTTCTGAGCTGTCCAATAATACCCCATTCTGTTCTGAATCCACTCAAAGTAAGAAACAGTAACGCCACCAGAGTTAGCTAAAATATCAGGCAGACAGATTATACCCCTATCGAAGAGTATATTATTAGCCTCGGGAGTGACAGGACCATTAGCAAGCTCCGAGACGATCTTTGCCTTTATCCTCGAAGCGTTCCCCTCATTAATAACGCCTTCAAGGGCCGCAGGTACAAGGACATCAACATCGAGCTCCAAAAGCTCCTCATTCGTTATCTTATCGCCCTCAGGATAGTTAAACACGGATCCGGTTTCCCTTTTAACCTTCATCACCTTTTCGTAATCAAGACCGTTAGGATTATATACTCCCCCCTTAGAGTCGCTCACCGCGACCACCTTAAGCTTAAGAAGCTCAGTGTAAAGCTTATGAGCGAAGACCCCCGCATTACCATAACCTTGGATGGCACAGGTAGCGCCTTCTTTTATACCAAAAACCTTCATTGCCTCCCTAGTCACATAAGCTCCGCCTCTCGATGTCGCATCGCCCCTACCCTCAGATCCACCGATTATCAAAGGCTTACCTGTATAAACTCCAGGCTCATTCCACCCCTTGACCTTCTCATAGGTGTCCACATACCAGGCCATAACCTGCGCATCGGTATTAACATCGGGAGCAGGAATATCATAGTCCACACCGGTAAAGCGAGAGATAGCGAGAGCATAAGATCTACTTAATCTCTCTATCTCACCTTTAGACATCTCCTTCGGATTACAGGCTATGCCCCCTTTGCCGCCGCCGTAAGGAAGACCCACAACTGAGCACTTCCAAGTCATTAATGCAGAAAGCCCCATAACTTCCTCAAGAGTGACATCAGGATGATAACGAATTCCACCTTTATAAGGACCCAGGGCATTGTTATGGTGAGAACGGTAAGCTTTAAATACCTTTATGCTTCCATCGTCCATTCTAATAGGAAGATGAAGAACGAGAACCTCTCTAGGATACTTTATAGCCTCGAATAAGCCTTCCTCAACATCCTTAAGGTAGGGCCTCGCCACCTCCATAAACTCCAATACTTGATCGAAAAGGGTGGGCTTACGCTCACACACGCTCCATCCCCCCTCCTTATAAGAGTTAAAAACTTACTCCCCAGTATACATTATAACGTAAAAATATTTAAAAGTAAATAAAGAAACCCTTAAAAGTCTCATCTAAGTTGACTGTAGAGTTTTAAAGTGGTATACTTCTTTAAGGTGAGGGATATATGAAAGAACGCCCAATAATAGCAATAACAATGGGAGACCCCGCAAGCATAGGCCCAGAGATAAGCGTTAAAGCCTTAAGCGATCTAGAGATATATGAGGTTTGTAAACCCATTCTTGTCGGAGATAAAGTAGTAATCGAGCACTATGTAAAGCTATTGGGCTTAAATGTTAAAGTAAACGCGGTAACGAAACCAAGCGATGGGATCTTTGAATACGGTAATATAGATCTCATCGACCTTGGTGAGATAGAAGATCTTAAGGAGATCGAGCCGGGAAAGATAAGCGCAAAGGCTGGGTCCTCCAGCGCCAAGTATATAGAGAAAGCGGTAGAGCTGGCCAAAGCTAAGGAGGTAAGGGCTATAGCCACAGCGCCAATAAACAAAGAGGCTTGGAAGCTTGCAGGAGTACCTCACATAGGTCACACAGAAATGCTCGGTGATCTCACCGGAATAAACGACCCGTTAACCATGTTTCAAGTAAACTCCCTAAGGATTTTCTTTCTAACGAGACACGTATCTTTAAGGAAAGCTTGCGATATGATCAAGAAAGAAAGGGTCCTCGATTATATAGAAAGATGCACGAAGGCCTTAAGGTCTCTGGGATTAGAGAATCCTCGTTTAGCGGTAGCAGCTTTAAACCCGCATGGAGGGGAACACGGCCTCTTCGGAGACGAAGAGATGAAGGAGATCGAACCCGCGATTAAAGAGGCCAACGAAAGGGGCTTCAACGCTTACGGGCCTATACCTGCCGATTCAGTATTTTGGGCCTGCCTATCAGGAAAATACGATGCAGTCTTATCTTTATATCACGATCAAGGGCACATCGCAGCAAAAACCTTAGACTTCTACAAAACCGTTTCCGTAACCTTAGGATTACCCTTCTTGAGAACCTCGGTTGACCATGGCACCGCCATGGATATAGCAGGTAAGGGAATAGCAAACGCCATAAGCATGATTGAAGCGATAAAGGTTGCCGCAAGCTATGCAGAGATTTACAAACAAGAGAAACTAATATAACCCTACAAGCGCTGGAAGGGTCGTAGTAAGGGCAGGAAATAGAATTATTATAATAAGAACGATCATAGCTACAGCTACAAAGGGCCATATGCCCTTAAACATCTCCCCAATATCTATTCTTCCTATGGCTGATACTATATAGATACATGCACCCATCGGAGGAGTAATTAAGGCTATAGTTACATTTAAGGTCATAACTATTCCAAAGTGAAGAGGATCCACACCTGCTATCTTGGCCAAGGGAACAAATATGGGAGTAAGAAGGGTCAAAGTTGCAACCTCCTCCATGAACATTCCGACGATAAAGGTTATCCCGCTTAAAACGAGCATGAGAACGACAGGATCCTTAGCAACCCCAAGATGTAACAGAAATTCCGCAAACTTCTGAGGAACCCTATCCCACGTTAGGATCCAGCTCACAACCGCGGCCGCTCCCATTATCAAGAATATGGCGCTCGTTAGTCGTGCCGTTTCAAATATAGCGTTCATAAAACCCTTAAGGGTCAGCTCCCTTGTTATAAAAAAGCCAGCGAAGGCCACATAGGCTACAGCTAGGGCCCCAGATTCGGTTGGAGTAACTACCCCAGTAACGATACCACCTATTATTATTAAGGGAGCTATAAGCGCAGGAGAAGAGTGAAGGATCCTCTTAAGCCTAGATCCCTCCAAGTTGTATTCAACCCTCAAGAAATCCCTCTTCCTCACATAAAAGTAGTTCATTATAAGAAAGGCTCCTCCCAATATTAGACCCGGTATAAAGCCGGCCACGAACAACCCTCCGATAGATGTATTCGTCATCGCAGCATAAAGAATCATGAATATGCTTGGGGGTATTATAGGACCGACTAAGGAGCTACCTGCAGTTATACCCGCAGAGTAAACGGGATCATACCCTTCCTTCTTCATGGCAGGTATGAGTATAGAGCCCAAGGCGGAAGCATCGGCAGCGGCAGAACCGTTAACTCCAGCAAAGAGTATGCTTGCAACTACGTTAACGTAACCCAAAGCCCCCTTAACCCTTCCCACTATAAGCTGAGTGAACTCGAGCAATCTATCGGTAAGCCCAGAGGAATTCATCAATGTCCCAGCAAGAATAAAAAAAGGTATAGCCATTAAAGAGAAAACATCCATGCCTGAAAAGAACTGCTGAACCATCATACGCAACATGGAGATATCACCCAAAAGAACGAAACCCACAAAGGAGGCAGCAAGAAGGGAAACAAAGAGGGGGATACCGCTAACCATCATGAGGAAAAAGACGATCATCATAATTAAAGCATTCACGGCTTTCCAACACTCCTTTCAAACTCAAGCAAGATAAACTCTAAAAGGGCCAAGGCGCTCCCAATGGGAATAGCAGAAACAGGTATAGCTTTAGATATGTTCATCGCCAAGGTTATAAACATCTTAACATCGATAGCATACTTAACGCCATAATATATCATTAATATAAGGATAAAAGAGACCACCACCCTCTTAAACCAGAGCATGGGAAGCCTAAAAGAGGGGGGCAATCTCTTAACGACGAAGTCTATAAACATGTGATCTCCATAATATAAAGCGGGGGTTGCTGCAAGCATCACCACCCATATAAGGGAAAAGCGAGCAAACTCCTCAACCCAGGTGAAGGAATACTTAAAAGAATATCTTAGAAATATGTTAACCGCCATGCTACCCACGTTAGCTATTAAAATAATCCCAGCTGCCCAGAGGCAGACGCCGCTGAGCAGCTGGGAAAGAGTTCTAACCTTCATGATTATTTGGAAGCCTTCTCGTTAGCTATTTTTGCGCACTGAAGTCCAAGGTTAAGCCAATCCTCTCCTACCTTCTTCTTCAACCAATCAACATAGGCTGGCTGAACGACCTTTCTAAACTCCTCCATCTCCTCTTTGGTGGGGTAATAAACCTGCATTCCCTTCTCCTTGAGGAACTCAACACGCTTATCTTCCATAGCCTCTACCTCTTGCCTATTAAGAACGTTAGCCTTCTTCGCAGCCTCAACGATCAGCTTCTGGGTCTCTGGAGGAAGACCATCAAACCACTTAGCATTAACAACTAGGAACTGATCAGAGTATTGAATGTTTGCCATGCACATATACTTCTGAACCTCATATAGGCTACCCATAACTATGTACATCGGGGGATTCATTTGACCATCAACAACGCCCGTCTTTAAGGCCATGTAAAGCTCAGTCCAAGGAATGGGCACCGCAGATGCCCCCATAGCCTTGTAAATTATTATCTGTCCTTCATCCATAGCACGGAACTTCATCCCCTGAAAGTCCTTGGGAGAGCGAATTTCCTTCTTAGAATTGGTGAAAGCTAAAAAGCCACCCTCCTCAACAGCTTCAAGAAGAGCCACTCCGCTTCTTTTCTTAAACAACTCCTGGGCCTTCTTCCAGTACTCGCTCTCATCGAAGAAAAGGTGAGCTGCCTTAAAGCTATCAAACATAAAGGGAATTGCAGCAGCATAAAGCTCGGGGAATATGGGAGCCATACCCGCATAGGAAGCCACATTCATTATGGGCATGTTTCTAGTTAGATCCATTCTCTCCTCTTCCTTTCCAAGCCCGCTATTAGGGAAGAGAACGAACTTTATCTTTCCCTGTGTCCCCTCTTCGATGAACTTCTGAAGCTTTATAACATAGGAGTGAACCGCGTTCTTTTCAGGATCAGGTGGCCCATTATAGGATATCTTAAGCTCAAAAACATCAGAGGCCAAAGCGACCGATGAAACCAAGACCAACAAAGCAACCGCTGACGCTAGCTTCTTATACATAACCCCACCCCCTTAGTTTTTACTCTATTTAAATTATATCACAATAAAATTAAGACACGTGATAAAATATAAACCATGAGGAAGGTAATGATTATATCCTTAATAAGCCTCTTACCCCTTTGGGGGCTTTCAAGGTTCAACTATCTTGTTTTTCATACAATTATTGAGATGTTAGCTGTAGTTGTAGGGGCAACCCTATCCATATTTGCCCTTTCGATCCCTAAAGGTCATAGACCCTACTTTTTAGATAACCTAGCCATAACTTACCTAAACGTAATAGTTATAGACTTCTTACATACGCTAGCCTTCAAAGGCATGGGAGTTTTCCCATCCTTTTCCGCTAACCATCCAACGCAATTTTGGATCTTAGGACGATCCTTAGAAACGATAGGCCTCGTCTCCATTGCCTCTAAAAAAATTAACCCTAAGATCTTCCTCGTAGCCTTTTCAGTAGTAAGCTTCCTTGGGATCTACCTGATCTTCAGAGGCGGCTTTCCAGACTGCTTTATAGAGGGCAAGGGGCTAACCCTCTTTAAGATAGCTGTAGAATATATTATTATATTTTTGCTAATTCCCCTTGCGATCTTCGTTCATCGATCCAAGGACCCAGACATATCCTCTTACAAGAGCCCTTTAATCTTAGCTATTATATTTACGATATTAGCTGAAGTCTCTTTCACCCTTTACACCGATGTTTACGGCTTCTTTAACATGCTTGGACATCTCTTTAGGTTCATATCTTACCTAGTTATACTAGTAGGTATAATAAATATAAGCATAACCGAGCCGCTTAAAACCCTTTATAGAAAGCTCGACCTTGAGGTCAAGAAATATCAGGAATTTGCGGTAAGAGATCCGTTAACTAGGGTTTACAACAAGGCTTTTTTCGAGGAAAAGGCAAAATATACAATTTATAACCTTCTTAAGGATGGGGTCCCGGTCACCATAGCTATGGCAGATATAGACAACTTTAAAAACATAAACGATACCTACTCCCACCTGGTTGGAGATAGGGTGTTAAGGAGAGTAGGGGAAACCTTAAGAAACTCCTTAAGATCTGGGGATATAGTAATAAGATATGGAGGAGACGAATTTCTGATATTCTTAGTAGACTGTGACAGTGAATTGTCCTCAAGGATAATTGAAAGGATAAAAAGCTCCGTTTCAAAGCTCTCTGACGAGTTTGGCTTCCCCGTTAGCCTATCTATAGGGACGGTTGAGGCAACCAAAAGCCACCCAGAAAGGCTCGAAAACCTTATAGAGATAGCGGATAAGAGAATGTATGAGGAAAAGGAAAAGCTTAAAAGCGAAAAATAGCTAGATTAACAGACATCCCCTTGTATACAAATTCACTCGGTAACCTGTTCGCGCGCCTGGTATTATCCACGTTTTAATTTTTAGCATAATACATCAATCCCTTTAAAAGCTTGCACCGACCATAAAAGCATTTGTAAACTAATGTATACAAAAAAATAGCTTTTAAAGGCATTGACAGCAGAAAATCTCTGGACTAAGATTAAAATATCTACTCTTTAAAGTTAATCTTTACCGGAGGTGTTAAGTTAATGTTAAGAAGTGTTAAGACAAGGGTGATACTAATAGGGGTCTCCCTGCTTATCCTCTCAGGCGTGCTTTTTATCTATCAATCTCACTCCTTGCTTAAAGAGAACCTGATAGAGGACAGACAGCTTAAGGCGAGGGAGCTTGTTGAAACCGCTTATTCGCTAATAAGCTCAGCCTATGAGGACTTTAAACAAGGTAAGATAAGCGAGGAAAAGGCCAAGGAATTAGCAAAAGAGCTAATAGGGGATCTAAGATACGGATCCGATGGCTATTTCTGGATCAATGATATGAACCTCATAATGGTTATGCATCCTATAAAGAAGGAGCTTAATGGCACTGATTTAAGCAATCACAGGGATCCTAAGGGTAAGTTCCTCTTTAGAGAGATGGTTGATATATGTAGAAGAGCGGGAGGGGGTTTCGTCGAGTACATGTGGCCGAAGCCAGGCTTCGACGAACCGATTCCAAAGCTATCTTACGTTAAGCTTTTTCAACCTTGGGGATGGGTAATAGGAACGGGCTTTTATATCGACGATATTGAAGCCGCTCTAGCTGCCCAGAGAAAGAAAGCGTTAACTACCTTTGCAATAGCCATAGGCGCCTTAGCCACGGTCTTATATATCTTCTTAAAGAGCTTTTTCGGAAAGCCGCTAACGGTATTAGTTCAAACGGTTGAAAGGCTCTCTAAAACAAAGGATCTGACCACAAGAGCGTTAGCTAAAGGTGGGGAAGAGTTTCAAAAGCTAGCTAGGGAGTTTAATGCCATGATAGATGCCTTTGAAAGGGTGATTAGGGAGATCCATGCTCAAGGAGATAAAACAAACGTAGTAGCGCAAGGGGTTGCAGCATCAGTTCAGCAGACAAGCGCTACCTCAGCTCAGATAGTAAATGCTGTCTCCAATATAAGGGAAGAAATCGAAAGCATAGCTGCAGCTATAGAGGAGCTTAATGCGGGTATCGAGGAGATAGCAAGCGGAGCTCAAACGGTTGCAGATCAGGCCTCAAGCGTAGCCAAAGAGGCTGAAGATGTAAGGGCGGCCGCCCTTCAAGGAAGGAAGGGAATGCAAAGCGTCGTTTCCTCCATCAACTCTGTAGCGGATGTAGCGGAAAAAACCGTCAAGGTAATGAAGGACCTCGAGGGAGCCTCTAGCGAGATAGGAGAGATAACCAACGCCATAACGAGCATAGCAGAGCAGACCAACTTACTCGCCCTTAATGCCGCTATAGAGGCCGCCAGAGCCGGCGAAGCAGGACGAGGCTTTGCAGTTGTAGCGGATGAGGTTAGAAAGCTCGCTGAGGAGACCGCCAATGCAGCAAGAAGAATCGCTTCCATAGTTGGTAAGATTCAAGAGATGACAAAGATAGCAGCTGAAACCGTCAAAGAGGCTCAAAACTCCGTTAAAACAAGCGTAAGCATAGCTAAGGATGTAGACTCTCAGATAGAAAGCATAGTTAAATCCATAGAAATGATGGTTCATAGAGTGAAAGATATATCCTCAGCAGTTGAGAGTCAGTCAGCCTCAACGGAACAAATGGCAGCTGGAGCAGATAACTTAGCAAAAGCCGTGACCAAAGTTAGCGAAAGCATAAGAGAGATAAATGAAAGCTTCAATGAACAAGCCAAGGCTGTGGAAGAAATCGCTAAAAACACTGAGGAACTCGCTCACATCGCAAATAGGCTTCAGGAATCTATATCCGTATTCAAGCTTTCTAAGGAAGTAACTGCAATAGCTCCAGCTTAAGTTAAAATAAAAGGGGCTTACCCTTTAATAAGAGGTAAGCCCCTTTTATTTTAATCCTTCAGCCCTACGAAGCCTATCCATTATGGCCCTCCCAAGCCCCTCTTCAGGAAGAGCTTCAGCATAGATAACATCAAGGTTAGCGCTATCAAGCCTGTGTAAACAGCTAAACAGGTTACAAGCCGCTTCCCTTAAGTCCCCAGAGGGCGAAAGAACTTGAACGATAACAAAACCCTCCCTCTGAGCGGGGCCATTGAAAGCCAAAAGACCTGCCCTTACACCCTGAGGAGGCTTGAAATTCTTGCTCTCGATCACTCTCAAAGGGGTCCTTGGAGAATAGTGACGCGGAAGCTGCCCAGGAGAACGGGGTTTCTCACTTTTCTGCAAGATCTTAACCTTTCCAATTATACTTTCTATCTCTTCTAAAGGGAGGCCACCAGGCCTTAAGAGCGTTGGCTCCCCTGTTAAATCTATTATCGTAGATTCAACACCTATAGGGCACTTACCTCCATCTAAAAGCAAATCTATTCTACCCATAAGCTGACTTAACACATGCTCCGGCTCAGTAGGGCTTAAGTGTCCGAAACGGTTTGCGCTTGGAGCCGCTATAGGGGTTCCAGACGCCCTTATTAAACTTAGGGCCACAGGGTGAGATGGCATCCTTACCGCAACCGTATCTAAGCCAGCTGTAACTATATCTGGAACTATCTCTCTCTTTAAAAGCACTATAGTTAAGGGGCCGGGCCAGAACCTTTCTATTAGGGCCTTAGCCCTTTCATCTACATAGAGGCACAACTTCTCAAGCTCATCGATATCAGCTATATGAACTATTAAAGGATCAAAAAACGGTCTTTCCTTGGCCTCGAATATTTTAACTACTGCCTTTGGGTTTAATGCATCGGCCCCAAGGCCATAAACGGTCTCTGTAGGAAAGGCCACAAGCCCCCCTTTTTTGATCACCTCAGCAGCTTTATTAACTCCCTCGCTCGTTGCCCTAACTACCTCCGTCATAGCCCCAAAAGCCCCTTAAGCTCGGTTAGTATATCCCTTAAGGAAGGAACCTTAAACCACTCCCTTCCGGTTATCTCATTTGCGTAAGCCATATAGATCCCTGAAATAAGAGAAGCCAACTCAGGGGGAAGCTTGGGCGGCTTAGAAGTCACAAGGCTCTTCCAATTAACTCTATCCCTCTTCTTAGCAGCCTCTACATCCTTATACCAATCGGTCTTACGATAATAAACTCTCGCTATCTCTTTACTCACAGGTAACCCCTCGTAACTAAACCTACACTCATCAAGCGTTCCAAGAGCGTCAACTAATATTATATCCCTTCCCTCATCAAAACCATACTCCACCTTACCATCCTCGTTAAACAATCCCAGCCTTTTAGCCTCTTTCGTTATAAGCTCGTTTATAAGAAGAGTAACCTCCCTTATCCTCTCCACTTCCCCATCGCTTAGGAAACAGATCTCCTTAGCCTCATCCCAACTTAAATATCTATCCGTGGCCTCAAGTTTAGTTGATACATCAAGTATAGGTTTATCAAGTATAGTTCCAGGCTTAGGCATCTCGCGCAGCCCTATGTCCTCAAGCCTAAGGCTTCCCTCTCTTAGCCTTTTAAAAACGGAAGAGCCCTCTGGAAGGGAGTTTCTATATATCACTTCTAATGGAATTAGGAAGTTTCCTCTCTCATCCTTATACACCGAGTAATCGTATCTACCCCCCTCTAATCGAGGCTTTACAACCCTCAAAAGCTTAAACTCAAGGGTATTCTGAGGGGATTTAAGCTCCTTAAGCCTTTTAAGCCTTCCATCCTCAACAATGCCTAAGTAGTGACTCCTCACTCCCATTTCCTCAAGCTTTTCAAAGAAAAAGGCAGTAACTATACAAATAGATGCTCCTTTACCCCTTATATGATCCGGCATCTCTCCCCAATCAAAAACCGAATATCTATCTGAAAAGACAAACCTTCCTATACCAGGCTCATCTACCCTGGCTTCCCTCAAGACAATTAAATCCTTAACGCTTCCCAATTACCTCTACCTCCCTTAAGGAAATAACTAAAATCAACCCTCATTTCCCTCTTCATCTAAGAAAGGATATATAGGTAGCTCAATCTCAACACATGTCTCCTCCCCCGGTCTCTCTAAAAGCCTGAGCTTCATTCCTCCTTTAAGAGCAAAACTGCTTAAAATGAAAAACTCCGGATCCCTTTCCCCAAAGAGCTTAAAGATGCCTTGAGCGTAAAGCTTCAATGATACCATAGTTTTTTCCTTAAGATACCTAGTCTCTATTATGGGCTTTCCTTTACCATCCATAACTTTAAGAAGAAGGGCTAAAATGACCCCCTTAAGATAAAGAGGGTTTATCCAAGGAGAAGGTAGAAAATCTTCAAGGCGAAGCTCAAGCTCTTCGAAAGAAAGCTTATCTTTAAGATCAAGAAGAAGCTTGTTTAAGCTAACTCTGCCAAAGCTATCCCTTTCAGAGAGTATAACCTCTTTAATCCTTTCAGAGTCTTTACCCTCCTTTAAAAACCTTCCTGAAAGGAAGTATACCAAATTATCCTCGATCGCCTTAAAGATAGCCTCCTCCTTGGTCTTATCCTCTCCGAAGAGAAGAAAGCCCCCTCTTCTAAGAGGAGCCACCCTGAGAAGAAAAACCCTCTCCCCAACCCTAAGAGTACCCTCACCCTTCTTAACTAGTCGCTTAATCTCCTCCTTATCAAGGCCCTCAGGAGGAATATGCTCCCCCTTGATAGAAACTACATCAAGAGTCCTATCAAGCTCTATAATCACACCAGGGAAAAGCTCCCTTAACTCCTCCAAAGGATCCCTATCCCTTGATTCCTCAAGCTCAACAGGCTTAACCTCTTCCTTAAGCTCAACAATCTCTGGAAAGGATACGCTTTCCCTCTCCCTTCTTCTATGGAAGATCAAAACCACCGCAGTTATGATAGCCGTAACGAGAGTAAGGGATGTTTTAAGAAAAAGGGAAAAGGGTCTTAACTCCCTCCCCAACGAGGAAAGCGGAGCGTAAAGGAAAAAATGCCAATCCAATGTTACACCTAGGGGGACATGACTGTAAACCGAAATATACTCAATTCCGTCAAGCTTCGTACTTTTCACCTTTTCCATAGCTTCTTCCAGTAAAACCTTAGCTACTTTCTCATCTCCGAGAATCACATTGCCATCGCTATCCACCAAAAGAGGATTCCAAGGAACCTTAAGGGCCTTAAGATACCTACTTAATGCATCTATTAAAACCTGATAATTATATACATAAAAGAAGGCCCCCCTAAAGCCTTTGCCCTCATCAAAGACAGGAGCGAAAATTCCTATTCCCTTATCCCCTCTAGATGTAGTTATGGTCTCCCCTATAAACCCTATCCTAGCAGCCTTAACCGTTTTGAAGGATCTCCAAGAGCTTATATCTTTACCCTCAAGGGCATCATCTTTAGGGTAGGTCATCAATACCTTCCCATTTCTATCTACGAAACCAGACAGGTAAACAAAGGGCTCATAAGCCCTGTAAAAGATAAGGAGCCAGTCTCTTAAAGAATTGTCCTCCAAAGCGGGCAATTGAATATAGTTAAGGGAGTGGAGCATGACCGTAAGGGATTGAATCCTGCTTCTAAAGAGAAAGGTTACGGTATCTACTAAAACCGATGCACCTAAAATCTCTCTTTCCCTTAAATCTCTTTCAAGCTTATTAATATAAAAGAAGCTTAAAATGGTAATGGAAATCAAAAGAGTTAGAGAAAAAATCCTAATCTTAAGCCCCATTTGAGACAACCTCATCCCTCCTTAAGCTAAAGTTACTAGAGAATTCCCTCTTAAGCTTATCCACTATCCTTCTTCTCCTTAAGTTCACCCAGCTTCTTGATTTATTAAGCCTTTCCGATATTTGCTTGTCATTATAACCCCAAAGGTAGTAAAGTTCAAGGAGGCTTTTATCCTCACTCGAGACAGGAAGATCCACATCCTCCACCAGGGAGCTTTCCTCGAAAGACAAATCATCGTTTAGGATTACCCCTTTATTCCAGTTAAGCTCCCTAAGCCAATAGCTCTTTAGATGCATCTCAAGGCTCCCCTTAACATAGCCTTCAAGGCGAACGGTCCCTTTCCTATATCTATAAACTAGCCCTATAAGTATAAGATAGCCCTCTTGTCTTAAGTCCTCATAGCTTCCCCCTTTAAGAGAATACCTTCTAGCTAGAGATTCAACAAGGGGACGAAACCTTTCCACGATCTCAACTAAAAAGGAGGTCTGCCCGCTTTGAACCGCTAAAACCAATTCCTCTAAGGACAAGAGAAAACCACTCCTTTCTATAGTAAAAATTTTTACTATAGAATATTTTAGGAGCGGTTTCCTCTCAACCCTCAGAAATCCTAAAATAAACCTCTAAGGGGCCGATCGTGTAAATATCCTTCTTAGATATCACCTCTAAACGCACCTTTTTTCCTATTTCCTTTATCTTACCGATAGTATCGTAAAACTCCGCCGCAGTTATAACGCCCACCCTATGATAGAGGGGCTCAGGCAACACCCCCTTACCTAAGGCTATCTCTTTAACCTTGCTTAGGACCATCGTAACCTTATACTCAAGCTGATCCTCGGTCAAAGATCCATCGATCTCCTCGGAATATATCTCTTCGTTCCTCTTAAAGATAAGCTTGTTAGGATAGATCTCTATATTGACGGGAACCCACTCTCCCACAACCACGTTAGCCCCAGCGATAAACCTTACTACCGCTTCTTCCCTGATCTCCTTCAGCTGAGAGATCGCTTTGCCGACCTCATCAGGATGAACCAATATCGCTCTCATATCGGCAAGGGGCGGCTCCGCCCCTCTCTCCCTAACTATGGGATCTGCCTCCTCTAGAGCCTTCCCAAGCTCTCGCTCAAGATAGGTTTCGTCATTTTTAACCTTTATCACCTTTTGATAAACGAGCTCGCCCGCTCTATATATTATCGTTCTACCCCTTATAGCCGATATGCTCAGATTCAGCCTCCTTGCTATCTCTCGAAGCTCCTCTATCCTGCTTTCGAGCTCTCTCACCCTCTGTGTCTTTTCCTCAAGCTCTTTGCTCTTTTCCTTCAACAGATCGGTTAAGGCCTTTATCTCCTGTTGAAGGCTCCTCATGCCTAAAAGCGCCCTGTAAACGGAAGGCACGGTAAAGGACAGGACCATCATGGTAACAAGCGCAACCGTCAATCCAGTGAATATCGTTATTAAGCTTGTGGTATGCCGTGGCCTTAAACCCCAAATGGTTAACTTCTTCTTGCTCAGCTTCCATCCAACCTTATCCCCCACGAAGGCTATAAAAGCGCTTAATCCTATTATTATCAAGAAGAGCGGCCAATTAAGTTCCTTAAAGAAAACCATCCCATCCCTCCTAGGGAGTGTTCCACGTGGAACACATCATAACCCCATAACCTACTTAGGTTCGGGATTCTCTCCCTTCTTACCTTCCCCCTTTTTAACAACCTCGTAAGAGAACTCCTCTTTACCAGATTGAGGAAGAACCATCTCGCTTCTCCCTATAAATATCGCCCCATCGGCTATAACCAAATTGGGTGTCTTTATATCACCTATTAACCGTCCCGTAGCGACAAGCTCGAGTCTCTCCCTTGCCTCCACATTCCCCTCTACCTTACCTGCTATCAGGATGTTCTTGGCAACGAGAGTTGCTTTTACGGTTCCCTTTTCTCCAATCACGACATCCCCTTCAGCGAATATCTCCCCCTCAAAGAAGCCATCTATCCTTACCGTACCATCTGCCCTCATGGTCCCCCTTATCTCCGTCCCACCCCCTACAAGGGTCTCGGACTTTTCCTTTTCGGCAAGCTTAACCTCTGACCGCCCAAAAACCATCATGCCCACCTCCTAACACACTAAAAACTCAGCATATAAAAAATTTTGCTGCCAAATTTTAGGCTTATTGCCCAGGCAATTTAGAATCTTGAGATAAGAGTCTCTCTAACTTCTGAAGAAAATCTTCCATCTCCGATTCGCTGTCAAACAATAGCTCAACGCTATTCTTAACGCCTCTTTTAACTCTCACTTTCGCATTATAGGTCTCCAAAAACCTTCTCTCTATTTCTCTATCCCTTTCTATCCCCTTTACCCTTCTTGAAACCTCCCTTTCCACTTCTCTAACGGTTAAAGAACGATTAACTACCTCTAAGGCAAGTCTTTTCTGCTCCTCAGGATCATTTAAGGATAATAAGGCTCTAGCATGTCCCATGGTTAACCTTCCCTCAGAAACCATATTCTGTAGCTCTTCAGGAAGCCTTAAGAGCCTTAATAAATTTGCCACAGTAGATCTATCTTTTCCTATTTTATCCGCCACTTCCTCTTGAGTTAAACCAAATCTCTCCATCAAAAGCTTTAAAGCGTTTGCAGCCTCGATAGGGTTTAAGTCTTCCCTCTGAAGGTTTTCTATCAAGGCATACTCCATGCTTTCCTCATCGGAAATATCCTTAACTATAGCAGGTATCTTCTGAAAACCAGCCCTTTGGGCAGCCCTATAACGTCTTTCTCCTGCCACTATCTCATATCCCCTATCAACCTTACGAACGATTATTGGTTGAAGAAGGCCATGCTGTTTTATAGAGTTAGCGAGCTCCTCAAGCGACTCTTCCGCTAAAATCTTCCTAGGCTGATAAGGATTAGGAACTATCTCCTCTATCGGAATTTCAATAAGCCTTTCCTTCTCGGGACCGGTTGGAATAAGAGCACCTAACCCTTTGCCTAGCCCTCCCCTTGTGGGCTTAAGAGGCATCCTTTATCCTCTCCTTCCCCTTACAAACTCCTTCGCAAGCGAAATATAGGCTTGTGCCCCATTAGATTGAGGAGCATAGTATATTACAGGCTTTCCATAACTTGGAGCCTCGCTAACCCTCACGCTTCTGGGTATGATAGATTTGTATACCTTATCCTTAAAATAATTTCTCACTTCATCCGCAACCTGCTGAGCAAGTTTCGTTCTCGAGTCAAACATCGTTAGAAGAACCCCATAAATCTCTAACTTAGGATTGAGATACTCCTTTACCAAATCTATAGTCTTTAAAAGCTGACCCAATCCTTCAAGGGCATAATATTCACATTGAATAGGTATAACAACCCCATCAGCAGCCGTTAAAGCGTTTATAGTTAAAAGCCCCAGAGAAGGAGGACAATCCATAAATATATAATCATACCTATCTACTAGTCCCTCCAAACCTCTCTTTAGACGCGTTTCACGTGAAACAGCGTTAACTAACTCTATCTCGGCTCCCGCCAAATCTATGTTGGAAGGGATAAGATCGAGGTTTTTATATACCCCCTTAATTATAGCCTCTTCCGCCTTAATCCTTCCCAGAAGGACATCATACAAGCTATTTTTAATCTCCTCCTTCTCTATACCCAATCCACTTGTAGCGTTTCCCTGAGGATCCACATCTACAAGAAGCACCTTCTTCCCTAAGGAAGCGATCGCCGAAGATAGATTCACTGCAGTAGTGCTCTTTCCAACACCACCCTTTTGATTAGCGAGAGCCACTACCCTGCCACTCTTCATTTCCTTCACCCCTTAAAAAAGAAATCCTCAGCTCATTCCTTTCCTCATCCAAAATCACGTTAAAAGTTAAACCATATTTTTTAAACTTCGAAAGTGTTTTAGAAATAATACTATACAAATCTTCCAGCGTTTGAGGTGTAGATTCTCTCTCCTTCATTTCCCGGGAAATTAAACCTAGCATTTTATCTACCAACTCTTCCGTTTGATTAACATTTAACTTTCTCTGTTCTATCTGCTTTAACGCTTTGATCATATCTGATTCAGAGGAAAGCTTTAACAGGGCTCTCGCATGTCTCTCTGTTATGGTCCCATCCATCAGTTTTTCCTGAACAACAAGTGGAAGCCTTAACAATCTAAGCTTATTTGCTATAGTAGATTGCTTTTTCCCTACCATCTGCGCTATTTCCTCTTGAGTTAAGTCAAACTCTTGCATCAGCCTCTTATATCCATAAGCTTCCTCTATTGGATTTAAGTCTGATCTTTGAAGGTTTTCTACAAGAGCGAAAGAGAGTGCTTCCTTGTCCGTTGCCTCAACCACCATGGCAGGAATGTAAGAAAGCCCGGCTAACCTTGCAGCCCTCCATCTTCTTTCACCAGCTATTAGCTCATATCTATTCTCCCCTATCTCCCTTACGATAATAGGCTGAAGAACCCCTACTTCCTTTATCGAAGAGGCAAGCTCCTCTAAAGACTCAGCATCTATATTCTTCCTTGGCTGATAAGGATTAAGGACTATCGAGTCGATGGAAATGCTTCTTACCCCTTTCTCTCCCTCCGTCCTTTCGACCTTAAGAGCCTGTAACGACTGACTAAGATCTTCCTTTTTCTCTCCCTTGGCTTTCCCAAACCACACAAACTATCACCTCCTTACAACGGTCTTTTAAATGGGATCCCCGTTTTCCTTGGATATTTAGCAGGAGTTTCTCCCCTTTTTCTAATAAACACTAAATAACCCTTAAAGTCAATAGCTTTTATATAATACTCTTCTACCTTTTCCAACTCACAGTTAAGCAAATTAAGAGCATTTTGAGCCTCATCAATTTCCTCAAAAACCCTTTTCCCTTTATAAGCTACAAGCAAGCCTCCTATTTTCAAAAAAGGAATCGTTAACTCTAGCAAAACATTAAGCGATGCAACTGCTCTTGAAACTACAATATCTACGCTTTCCCTAAACTGTTTTTGCCTCCCAAGCTCCTCAGCCCTACCTAAAAGAATTTTAACATTAGGAAGCGAAAGCTCTAAAACTACTTCCTTTAAGAAAGAGATCTTCTTTTCCACCGACTCTAAGAGAAGAAGCTCTAAATGAGGTTTTAATATTTTTATGGGTATACCTGGAAAACCTCCACCAGTACCAACATCAAGAAGGCTATTAAGTGAAGAAAGGTCAAGAAACTTAACTATTTGAATCGAATCTATAAAGTGCCTATAAGCTATAGCTTTGGGATCCCTTAAGGAAATCGAGGTAATGTTAAAAGGGGCTGAAAGAATCAGCTCTAAATACCTATAGAATTTTTTCTCCTCTTGAGGTGTTAAAAAAAAGCCCTCCTCCTTGAAAACCTCTATCATTTTCCTATGCAAAACTGAGAGAAGATTATATCTAACATCTCTTCAGTCCACTCCTCTCCCGTAATTGCACCTATAGAGCGTAGAGCTTCTTGAATTCCAACAGAGACAACATCATAAGGCAACCCTTTCCTTAAAGACTCAATGGAATCTTTTAAAGAAGAGCTAACTCTCTCTAAATACTCCATGTTTCTCATGGAAGTCATCCAAACTTCACCGCTTAAATCCATTCCTTCTTGAATTTCCATAAGTATAATCTCTTTCAGCTGATCTATCCCTTCTTCGTAAAGAGCAGAAATCCACACTTCCTTACTTGAAGGGAGAAGAGCTCTTACTTCTGCAGGATCGATCTTCTTAGGAAGATCTTTTTTATTATAAACCACTATAACCCTTTTACCATTTAATTTTTCAATTATAGATATATCCTCTTCCTCTAAGATAACGCTTGAATCTAAAACCAAAAGGACTATATCTGCGTTCTCTATCTGAGAAAGGCTTCTCGATATCCCTTCCCTTTCAATTTCATCCTTCGCTCTTCTTATTCCTGCTGTATCTACTAACCTTATAGGAACCCCTTTAATATTTAGAACCTCTTCTATAAGATCCCTTGTAGTACCAGGAATAGAGGTTACTATGGCCCTGGCTTCTTGAAGCAAAGCATTCAATAAGGAGGATTTTCCTACATTTGGTTTTCCACATATTACAACCCTTACTCCTTCCCTGTATATGGAACCAGCTTTTGTAGAGGCTATTATCTTATTAAGATCGATCAAAATTTCCTTAAGCCTTTCTTCCACATCTTCAGGAGATATGAGAGGAATATCCTCTTCAGGAAAATCCAATGAGGCCTCCACCCAAGATGCTAAATTTAAAAGCTTATTTCTCAAGGAAGAAAGCCTCTTTCCGAACTCTCCCTTAAGCTTACGGCTAGCTATCTTTATCGCTTCTTCGCTTTTTGCCCTCACTATTTCCAAGACAGCCTCAGCTTGTATTAGATCTATCCTGCCATTTAAAAAAGCACGGCGGGTAAACTCACCTGGTTCAGCCAGGCGAGCACCCGCCGCTAAAACTAACTCTAAAACCCTGCTCGCTACCAATGTTCCACCATGACAGTTTATCTCCACTACATCCTCTCTAGTATAGCTATAAGGAGCCCGCATAAGAGAGACTATTACCTCATCTATTTCCTCACCCGTCGACGGATTAACTATATGCCCGTAAGCCATGGTATAGGTTGGCATGTTTTTCAAGCTCTTTCTCTTTCCTTTGAATACCTTATCCGCTATCTCTATAGCTTGAGGGCCACTTAGCCTAACTATAGCGATACCGCCTTCTCCCCATGGCGTCGCTATAGCAGCTATTGTGTCTCCTTCTCTCACTTCGGAGCTATCACTACCTTCCTATAAGGTTCCCCTCCCACGCTCATTGTATAAACTCGCGGGTGATCCTTAAGAGTCATATGTATTATTCTTCTTTCCCATGCAGGCATGGGCTCTAAGGTAAAGGGTTTCTTTTCCTCTTCTACTTTTCTCGCTATCTTCAAAGCCACTTCCCTCAGCTTCTTTTTCCTTTTCTCCTTATATCCACCCGCATCAAGCTCAACCCGTTTAGGGTAGTGCTCTTTAGAGATCGCCATATTGATCCATTCCTCAAGAGCTCGCAAGGTTATTCCTCTTTTACCTATAAGAAGGCCCGCATCCTTACCCTCTATGGTTATCACGTTACCATCTGCTATCTTTATTGATGCATCAACTTTCATAAGATTCAGCAAATCTTTAAGAATGTTTCTCGCTTGAATCACATGAGGGCTGTACTTAGGTCTTCCACGAACCTTAACTCTTTGTCCTAAAAGCCCAAGAAACTTCCTCTCCTCCTCAACCACTTCCCACTCTACCTCCTCCTCTTTCATCCTCAGCTCTTCCAAGATTTTCTTTTTCGCTTCCTCCAAAGTTTTCCCCTCCGCTTCCAACCATTCCTTCATCCTGTGGTCCCTCCTTCACCTTACGAGGCGGTTCCTTATAAAGCTTAACCTTCGTACCTTCATCAGCACTAAATTTTCTCATAACGTAAAGTTGATGCCCCAATCCTATAAGGCTTGAAACGAGCCAGTAAAGAAGAACACCCGCAGGAAGGTTATAAGCTATTAACAGGATAAATATAGGCATTATCCAATTCATCATCTTCGCTTGAGGATTAGCTTCAACAGTAGCTGTAAACTTCTGGTGGAGGAAAGTTTCCAAAACAACAAGTACAAGCAAAACTATATCTGGTTTACTTAGATCTTTAATCCACAGAAAGGAAGGGTTTTCGAACCTATGGTTCATAAGAACATTAAAAAGTAGGATTAAAATAGGCATCTGAGCTAAAAGGGGTAGACAGCCTGAAGCAGGGTTAACTCCCTCTTCCCTATAAAGCTTCATAAGCTCTTGATTCAGCTTCTCCTTATCGTTTTTATACTTCTCCTGAAGTCTCCTTATGCGGGGTTGAAGCTTCTGTATCTGCTGCATGGATTTAAGCTGCTTATGCATAAGAGGATATAACAAGAGCCTAACCACTATAGTTAAAAGAATTATCGCCAGTCCAGCATTTCCTGTAAGGTTATAGAAATATACAAGAGCGCTTCGGACAAGGTCGCTTGCAGCTTGCCATAAGCTACCCAATGCTTTCCCTCCTTCCTAAGGAACTGGATCATAGCCTCCTGGGTGAAAGGGGTGACAGCGAAAGAGCCTTCTTAACGCCAGATATCCCCCTTTTAAGACCCCATATTTACCTATAGCTTCATAGGCATAAAGGGAACACGTAGGCCTGAATCGACAAACAGGAGGATAAAGAGGGGAGATAAATTTCCTATAAAACTTAAGAAAGAGAAGTATTGCTATCTTCATCCTCTCTTATCACCCCTGCCTTTCTCCAAATCTTTTCAAGCCTATCACACCAGTTCCTAAAAGTGTCATCGCCCCTACTTTGCTTAACTAAAACTATCATCCAAAAACCTTCTTTCAATCGCCACCTATTCAACCTGAAAACTTCCCTTAAAATCCTCTTTATTCTGTTTCTCCTTGGAGCGTTTCCAACCTTCCTGGGAACTATACACCCGAACTTAGAGCTTCCACTACCCTTGAAAAGATAAAAGAAATTAAAATCCTCCTCTTTAATAACGCTCCCCTTCCTAATAACCTCTATTATCTCTCTAGTTTTGTTCAGCCTCACCTCCTTTGGAAATTTAAACCGCAAGGCGCCAACGGCCTTTCTTTCTTCTCCTTTTGATTATCTTACGACCGCTTGGTGTTGACATCCTAACAAGAAAACCATGGGTTCTTTTTCTAGGCAAATTATGGGGTTGATAAGTTCTCTTCATGCTTTCCTCCCTCCTTCCTTGCCTTTTAAACTATACATGTTTCTTTGCACCTTGTCAACAGGTAAGCCTTTTGCTATGATAAGGTTAGCTTTATCCACATGTGGATATCTGTGTGGATAAAATTAACCGGATGTTCCTTAATTTCCATAGGAAATTTATCCACATAACCCTGTGAATATTGTGGATATCAATTTGTGGATGGTGATGAATATGCCTGATGCAGAGGAAATATGGCAAAAGTCCCTAAAAAAAATCGAACAGGTGGTATCTAAACCAAGTTTTGAAGGGTGGATAAAAACCTTAAAGCCCTTAGAATTAAAAGGAGATTCTCTTATTCTGGAAGCACCTAATAGGTTTACCGCTGAACATGTCAAAAGAAGGTTTGCAAAGATAATAGAAAATGTGCTTTACGACCTATTAGGTAAGAGCGTAAACATCGAGGTCCATATAGCTGAGGGGCACCAGGAAGAAAACGAAGCGAAAGTCGAAGATAGTTTCAAGGAGGAGATAGACTACCAGTACTATGGCTTAAATCCAAAGTATGTGTTTGAAACGTTTGTAATAGGGAAGTGTAACAAGCTTGCTCATGCAGCAGCCTTAGCTGTAGCAGAATCTCCTGGTAGAGCTTATAATCCTCTTTTCATCTATGGGGGTGTAGGTCTAGGGAAAACTCACCTAATGCATGCAATTGCCCATTACGTACTTAAGAGAAATCCAAAAACGAAGGTCGTTTACGTTTCCTCAGAGAAGTTTACAAACGAGCTTATAAACGCTATTAGAGACGATAGTACCAACACCTTTAGAAGGAAGTATAGAAATGTGGATATCTTGCTTATTGATGACATACAATTTCTATCGGGAAAAGAGGGAACGCAGGAGGAATTCTTCCACACCTTTAACACCCTTTATGAAGCAAATAAGCAAATCGTTATATCAAGTGACAGGCCACCTAAGGAGATCCCTGATCTAGAGGATAGGCTTGTATCGAGGTTTGAATGGGGATTACTAGCTGATATACAGCCTCCAGAATTTGAAACGAGGGTAGCAATACTCAAAAAGAAGATGGAGCTTGAAAAGATCTATCTTCCCGAAGATGTAGTAATATTTATAGCAGAGAATTTTACATCAAACATAAGAGAGCTTGAAGGAGCCTTAATAAAAGTGGTAGCTCATTTCTCCCTTCATAAGGATGAGGATATTACAGTGGAAAAAGCAGCAGGAATCCTTAGAGATATACTTCCCGTTAAGAAGAAGACCTTAAGCATTGAGGATATTAAAAATGCGGTAGCCTTAGAGTTTGAGATCTCCTTAGGAGATTTAGTAAGCGAAAAGAAAGCCCAGGAGTTTTCCTTACCGAGACAGATAGCGATGTACTTAGCAAGAGAGTATACGAATCTATCTCTTCAACAAATAGGAAAAGAGTTTAGAAAAAAGGATCATACGACTGTAATACACGCTCATAGGAAAATCGGGCAACTGATAAAGAGTAACCCAGAAGTTAAGAGAAAGATTGAAAGAATCTGTGGAAAGCTGGGTATATGAGATGTGGATGAATTAGGGGCAGATAAAGGTTTTGTGTAAAATGTGGATAAGTCAGCCAGGGTCTTTCACAGAGCTTGTGAAAAAATGATCTTAGAGAAAAAAGGAAAAAGTTTTATTTTCACATCATTCACCTTATCTACTACAGTTACTTCTATATTCTAGGCTTTAAGATAGGAGGGATAGATTATGAAGGTTACTGTGGAAAGGGATGAGTTTTTAAGAGGGCTTCAGCTTGTAGCGAGAGCTATAAATCCTAAAAGCTCAATAACTATTCTGTCTGGAAGCCTTATAGAAGCGGATGAAAATAAGATAAGCTTAAAGGGAACTGACTTAAAGATAGGTGTTCAAACGGACATAAGACCTATGAGAGTTGACGAAGTAGGGAAAGCTATTATACCCTTGAAAAACTTCTATGATATAGTAAGAAGGCTTCCTGAAAAGCCCCTGGAGCTTGAAACAAAAGATAATATTCTTTACTTAAAAAGTCATGGCATAGAGTATAGCTTTTCTACTTATTCTTTGGAGGATTATCCTGAATTTCCAAAGTTAGAGCAAGCTAATCTTGTCTTTAGAACCGAATGTGATCTCTTCTCTAAGATGATAAGAGAAACGATCTTTGCTGGCTCTCCTCATGATGAAATTCCACCGTACCTTGCAGGAACTTTATTTGATGTTAGGGAAGGAGAGCTTCGTTTAGTTTCTACTGATGCTAAAAGGCTTGCTTTGTCTAAGATGCCCGTTAATACGTATAAAACGGGAAAGTATTTAGTTCCTATAACTACTCTTGAAGAGTTAAGAAGGATAATGACCCTTGGTAAAATAGAAATGTATGAATCTAAAGGCGAAGTGGTATTTAAATGGGAAGATGCTGTATTATGGACCAGGCTCATCGATGCGGAGTTTCCTCCCTATGAAAAAGTTATACCTACTAGCTGGATAACCAAAATAGTAGTACCAGCTGAGGAAATCGAATCTGCTATGGAAAGGATGAGCTATTTAGTTAAGGAAAGGGGAAATATAATAAAGATCGAGATAGAAAAGGGAGAGATGTTAATAAGCGGAGATGTACCTGAGCTTGGTTCCGGAAAGGAAAGGATTCCCGTTGAGTTCGATGGCGAGCCGTTAAAGATCGCCTTTAATGTTAGATTCTTTTTAGATATGATGAGACATGTAGATGCTGACTATTTTTCTATGGCTTTTAGAGGGCCCTTAGAGCAGGCGTTGATAACGAGGGAGGGGAAAGATGACTTTCTCTATATATTAATGCCAGTAGCTATCCCTGATGAAGATTAAAGCTCTTAATGCAGTTAACTTTAGAAGATTTAAGACCATCGAACTTGAATTTGGCGAAAGGAATCTCATCTTTGGTCCAAATGGGTCGGGAAAAACGACAATCCTAGAGGCTTTGTATATGCTATGTTGGGGAAGATCCTTTAGAACTTCAAGGGATAGCGAAGTTATAAGATGGGGGGAAAGATCCTCCTTTCTTGAAGGGGATTTTGATGGAGAGGAGATATTTAATGTAAAGCTTTCTATCTCCTCTTCTGCTAAGAAGCTTCAGGTTAATGGAAAGAATATAGCTCGCTTAAAGCTTATAGGAGAAATTCCGGTTTTTTTTCTCTCTCCTGATGAGCTTTCTATGCTTGATGGACCGCCTAAGCTTAGAAGGGATTTCTTAAACAGAGTTTTATCTCAGCTAGAAGAAGGATATCTATCTAACTACAGGATTTACTTAAAGATATTGAAAGAGAAAAATGCCGCATTATCTAAGGGAGAAAGGATCTCGAAGGTATTGGATTTCCTAAATGAGAGGCTTTTAAAGGTCTCCCTCCATATATGGGAAAGCAGAAAAAGGCTGCTTGATCGTTTAAGCGATGATGAAATAAGCATAGTTTATAAGCCCTCAGGCTTAAGGCTTGAGCTTGATTACGAAGCTTTAAAAAAGGCCTTTAGCTCTCTCAGAGAGAAAGAAATTAAAAGAGGTTTTGCCTTATTTGGTCCTCATCTTGATGAGTTTGAGATATTTAAAAAGGAGGGATTTTCTTACAGGAGATTCAGCTCAAGGGGAGAGAAAAAATGGCTTATGTGGAAGCTTTTTAATAAGGTTATAGCCCTATTTAAGAGTTCCAGGAGGTTGCCAATATTTTTAGTTGACGAAATAATATCGGAGCTTGATCAATCTAAGATATCCGCTTTAAGAGAGGATATAAGCTCCTTAGATGTTCAGATTTTCGTAACAACCCTAAGCAAGGATCTAATAGGCGATGATTTTGAGCTGTTTGAGGTGGAAAATGGAGAAGTTAGGAAGTATAATAGATAACATATTAAGACAACATAAGAAGAGAATAGAAAAAGAAAGAATTAAGATTGAATGGCCTAAGCTTGTGGGAGAAGATCTTGCTAGAAGGACGCAGCCTTTAGAGCTAAAGGATGGATGTCTTGAGGTTGCTGTTCCTGATGGGGCATGGGCCAAGGAATTCCAATTAAGGGAGGAGAAGTTCTTGGATATGCTGAAAGGATATGATATAAATAAGATAAGGTTTTTCCCAATGCCTAAGCTCTTTTTAGGGAGGAAGGTGTAAAACTATGTATGTCATTTTGGGAGGGGGAAACGTTCTTTCTTCTGATGACATCTTGATGATAATAAATCTTAAAAGGTGTAATTTTGTAGTTCCGGAAGGGTTAAAGATAGAGGAAGACCCTGAGGGGATGATTCCAAGGACGCTTGTTATAACTGTGGATGGAAGGGGTATTTATACAAATTCCATGACCTCGACCATCTTAAATAGAATAAGGAAGTGGAGGAAAGGGGAAAATGTCTAAGTATACCGCACAGGAGATAGATGTTCTTGAGGGTATAGAGGCTGTAAGAAAACGTCCTGGGATGTATATAGGTGATACCGGTAAGAGGGGGTATCATCATCTTCTCTTCGAGGTTCTTGACAACTCTGTAGATGAGGCATTGGCAGGCTATTGTAGTTTCATTCAAGTGGTTTTAAGAAAGGATGGCAAGGCAACCGTTTTTGATAATGGGAGAGGAATACCTGTAGATATACATCCTAAGACGGGAAAGTCTGCCTTGGAGACCGTTTTAACCTATCTTCATGCGGGAGGAAAATTTTCGAAAAAGGTTTATAAGGTTTCGGGAGGACTTCACGGCGTTGGCGTATCTGTCGTTAACGCCTTGAGCGAGGAGCTTGAAGTTAGGGTTTTTAGAGAAGGAAAGGTCTTTATGCAGAGGTATAAAAGGGGGAAGGCGATCGAAGAGCTTAAAGTGGTTGGCTTCTCCGCTCAAACAGGGACGGAAGTAACCTTTAAGCCAGATCCGGAGATATTTGAAAGGGGATTAAGCTTCGATTATGACATTGTGAGTGAAAGGATTCGTGAGATAGCCTTCTTGGTTCCGGGCCTTAAGATATCCCTTAAGGATGAAAGGGCAGGAAAAGAGGAAACCTTTTATGAGGAGAAAGGAATACATAGCTTTGTAAAGTTTCTATGTGGGGATAAGGAGGAGATTTATGCTCCACTGATTCTCTCTGGTGAGAAGGAAGATGTAGAGATAGAGGTAGCTTTCACTCACGTAGATGACGTAGAAGAGAGGATTTATGCCTTTGCTAATCTTATAAAAAACGTGGAAGGAGGAACCCATCTTATAGGCTTTAAGTCAGCTTTGACTAAGGTAGTAAACGATTTAGCGAGAACTCACGAGATACTTAAGGCGAAAGATCCTAAACTAAGTTGGGAGGATCTGAAAGAGGGGATAGTAGGAGTAGTTTCCATTAAGTTACCCGAGCCCCAGTTTGAGGGGCAGACTAAAACTAAGCTTGGAAACCCAAATGTGAGATCAATAGTTGAGGAAGTTCTTAAAGATAAATTAACCCTTGCTTTTGAGGGAAACCTTAAGATTTTATCTGAGATCGTATCAAGAGCCCTGAGAAGTCATCAAGCGAGAGAGGCAGCCAAGAAGGCGAGAGATCTCGTTAGAAGAAAGAGCTTACTTTTAAGCGACTCTTTACCAGGTAAGCTCGCTGATTGCCAGACTAGAGATCCTGAAAAGGCTGAGCTTTTCATAGTGGAAGGGGAATCTGCTGGGGGTTCAGCAAAACAGGGAAGAGATAGAGCCTTTCAAGCGATATTGCCGTTAAAGGGAAAGATTTTAAATGTAGAGAAGGCTACTTTCTCTAAGATATTGAATAACGAAGAAATAAGGGCTTTGATATCGGCTCTTGGTACGGGCATTGGAGAAAACTTTGATATTAATAAGCTTAGATATCACAAGATAATACTTATGACTGATGCGGATATAGATGGTGCTCACATAAGGGCTCTTTTACTTACCTTTTTCTTTAGATATGCTAGACAGATAATAGAAAAGGGGCATCTTTATATAGCACAGCCTCCTCTTTATTATGTTAAGCTAGGTAAAAGCGAGAGATTCTTATATAAAGAGGAGGAGCTTCAGAAGCTATTGAAAGAGTGTGATGGAGAGAAGTTGCTGGTTCAAAGATACAAAGGCTTAGGAGAGATGAACCCAGAGACTCTCTGGAGGACGACGATGGATCCAGGGATGAGGTCCTTATATAGGGTTACTATTAAAGATGCTATTGAGGCAGAAAGGCTTCTTGAAATCTTAATGGGGGATAGGGTTGAGCCTAGGAGAAGGTTTATTCAAGAGCATGCAAAGGAGGTTAGGAATCTCGACATATGATGGAGAGGGTTTTAAGCTTAGGTTTTGAAGATGAACTTAAATATAGCTATCTTGACTATGCGATGAGCGTAATCGTTGGGAGAGCGATCCCCGATGCGAGAGACGGCCTTAAACCTGTTCAAAGAAGAATACTTTTTGCTATGAAGGAGCTAAACTTAAGGCCAGGCTCTCCCTTTAAAAAGAGCGCTCGCGTAGTTGGAGAGGTTTTAGGTAAATATCATCCTCATGGAGATGCTTCAGTATACGAGGCTTTGGTGAGGATGGCCCAGGACTTTTCTTATCGTTATACTCTTGTTGATGGGCAGGGAAACTTCGGTTCGATTGATGGGGATCCTCCTGCAGCTATGAGATATACGGAGGCGAGACTTTCCCCCCTTGGTATGGAGCTTCTAGGAGAGCTTGAGGAGGAGACCGTTGATTGGATGCCGAATTTTGATGGTTCTTTGGAGGAGCCGTCGGTCTTACCCGCTAAGTTTCCCAATCTTTTGGTCAATGGTACATCGGGTATAGCGGTAGGGATGGCCTCTTCCATCCCCTCTCATAACTTGGGAGAGATTATAGACGCTTTAATCTATCTTATAGATAACCCCCAAGCCACTGTAAACGAGATTATGAGATTTGTTCCGGGTCCGGACTTTCCAACGGGAGGAATAGTTTGTGGAGTTGAGGGTATTAAAGAGTACATGGAAACGGGTAGGGGGAAGATCCTTTTAAGGGGAAGAGCTCACATAGAGAGAGGAAAAGTTAACAGGATAGTCATAACCGAGATACCTTACAATGTAAGTAAAGCTTTGCTTATAAAAAGCATTGCTGATTTAGTTAAGATGAAGAAGATAGAGGGAATATCTGATCTAAGGGATGAAAGCGATAGAAGAGGTATGCGTATAGTTATCGAGCTTAGTAAGGGGGCCTCGCCTGAGGCAATTCTTGGCTTTCTCTACAAACATACTCAACTTGAGACCACCTTTGGAGTAATAAATCTCGCTCTAGTTGATAACGCTCCAAGAGTGATGGGAATAAAGGACATGATGCAGGTGTATATCGATCACAGAAAAGAGGTTGTAAGAAGGAGGACCTCTTTTAGGCTCAAAAATGCGGAAAGAAGGGCCCATATACTTTTGGGTTTTAAGATAGCGCTTGACCATATAGACTTGGTTATTTCTCTTATAAGAGGCTCTCAGACTCAGGAGGAAGCTAAGGTGAAGCTTATGGAGCGTCTAAGTCTGAGCGAGCTTCAGGCAGAGGAGATACTTAAGATGCCCTTAGGTAGATTGACTAACTTGGAAAGAAGTAAGATAGAGGAGGAGCTTGAGGAGAAGCTGAAGCTTATAGCAGAGCTTAAAGGCATTCTTGAAAGCGAAAGCAAGCTTCTTTCTTTGATAAAGGAGGAGCTTCTCGAAATAAAGGGTAAATATGGGGATAAAAGAAGGACGGAGATCTTGAAATTTGTTCCTGAGGAGCCGGAGATTCCCGCTAAGAAGTTTATAGTGACGCTCTCTCGTGAAGGGTACCTGAGGTTTAGAGAAGAGGGAGAAAGAAGAGGAAGAATGAAGCTTGAGCTTATAGAGGGAGATGTTCCTCTTATGGGAACGGGCGCTGAGACGGGTGATAAGCTTTTGATCTTTACCTCCGCGGGGAAGGTGTTTTCTCTTGAGCTTGATGAAAAAATTCCCTTACAGGCGTTTAGTGGAAGGGGGATAAACTTAAGGGTTCTCTTCGATCTTGGGGATGACAGACCTGTGGCTTTCAAGGTTTTAAGAGAGGGAGAGTATATCTATCTTTTCACGAAAAGGGGGTTGGTGAAGAAGATAGAAGTAACCCTTCTTGGTGATATGAAAAGAAGGTCGGGAAGGAGGTTAATTAGGCTTGATGAGGGTGACGAGATAGTTAGAGTTAGGTTTGGAGGAGATTCTGAGGAGATGGTGCTTCTTTCGAGTGCCGGCAAAGGGTTCAGGATAAGGACTTCTTTTATAAGGGCCTCAAATCCTGCAACTGGTGGCGTCAGAGCCATGGTTTTATCGGAAGAAGAAGCGCTTGTAGGAGCTGATATCCTAAAAGGTGATAAGGTTTTAGTGGTTACCTCTTACGGGTATGTTAAAGGGCTTCCCATTGAGGAGATACCATTCAGAAGCGGACCTGGAAGAGGAGCCTATATCTATCCGCCGAGTGATAAGCATGGCCGGGTTATAGGATGCTGGAGCTTTGGCCACGATGCTGAAATTTTAGCAATAAGCAGAAAAGGGGTTATACTTAAGATTAAGGCTGAGGATATTCCCATTTTGACAAGGGAGAAAAAGGGTCAAAGGCTCTTTGAGCTTGAGGAGGGGGATGAGATAGTTGATGTTTTATTTAGCGCCTGAGGGAAGGAGGCTAATCTATTTTAGCTTTGCTATATTTGTTTTTTTATCCCTTATTCACCCTTTGTTTTCTATTCCCTTTTTAGTAATCTTTTTCTTTTTGGTTTATTTCTTTAGGGACCCAGAAAGAGAGATACCTCAGGATAACAATTTAATTCTTTCTCCTGCCGATGGAAGGGTATTGGAGGTAGTAGAATCCTATGATAATAGATTTTTAAAATCTGAGGCAAAGAAGGTAAGCATTTTTATGAGCTTACTTAATGTCCATGTGAATCGTTCTCCTATAGATGGAAAGGTGGTTTATCGTGATTACGTTCGAGGCTTTAAAAAGATGGCCTTTGGTTCTAAATCCTCTAAGCTAAACGAAAGAAGCTATTTAGGAATAGAGGGAAAGATAAAGGTTCTCTTGGTCCAGGTGGCTGGATTCGTAGCTCGCAGAATAGTGACTTATCCTAAAGAAGGAGACTTTCTAAGGAAGGGAGATAGAATAGGTATAATAAAGTTCGGATCCCGGGTGGATCTTTATCTTCCTACTTCTGTTGAGCTTTTCGTTAAAGTGGGAGATAGGGTAAAAGCAGGAGAAACGATATTGGGGGTGATAAATAAAGATGAAAATGAAGAAAGAAAGGTGGCCGAACTTTCTAACGAGCGGTAACTTAATGTGTGGGGTTTTAGCGCTGATATTGCTTACGCAAGGGCATGTTATGGCTGCTAGCGGACTCATACTTATCGCTATAGCTTTCGACTTTCTCGATGGAAAGATAGCGAGGATGTTGGGAGTAAGTGGAGATTTTGGTAAGGAGTTTGACTCTCTTGCGGATATCGTCTCTTTTGGAGCTGCTCCTGCAATATTAATGTATGTTTATTCTCTTAATATGTATGCTCTATTCGGGGCTATGGTAGGGGTGATTTACGTTATCTGTGGGGCTTTAAGGCTTGCGAGATTTAACCTTATGAAATCTAGGCCTTACTTTTTGGGTTTACCTATAACTGCAGCAGGTGGGTTCATATCAAGCATCGTTATCTCGGGCATTTCCTTTCCTGCCGAATCTTTAATTGCCATAATTCTTGCAGTTTCTTATTTAATGGTTAGCAAAATAAAATATGGTAACTTGAAAAAGATATCAAAGTTAAATCAGCTTAATATGAGGGTTTTTCTTTTCCTTCTTTTTGGATTTTGTAGCCTTTCAGTTTTATCCTTACGGATAGCTCCCTTTGTAGCTATGACAATATATGTTTTAAGCGGTCCCTTGGGAATAAACTGGGGTAAGATCTTGGCGAAAAGAGGGGAAGGGGATGAGGAAGGTGAAGAGGGCGAAGAGGCTTGAGGAGTTAACATGGGAGGATGTTGAAAGAGAAGAGGGAATTGTGATTATACCTGTTGGAAGTGTGGAACAGCACGGAAGGCATCTCCCCTTAGGGACGGATTCTATGGTTGCCATAGGGCTTGCGGAAGAAGCCTCTAGAAGAACAGGCGTTCCTGTGGCTCCTCCCTTATGGTATGGATGGTCTCCTCATCACATGGTTTTACCTGGAACTGTAACAGTGAGGCCAGAGGTGCTTGAGGAGCTTTTATATGACATAATGGCCTCTCTTTCTGAACACGGATTTAAGCATTTTATAGTGATAAATGGACATAGGGTGGTTAATGTCCCTTGGATTCAGCTTGCTGCCTCCAGGGTAAAGGAGGATTTCGATGTTGAGGTTTACATCTTCGATCCTGCTTATGTCTCTAAAGAGTTAGGCATTGGAGAGTTGGGTCATGCGGAGGAAATAGAAACTTCACACATGATGGTATTAAGACCCGAGCTTTTAAGGAAAGACAAGATCGTTGACTCTTCTCCCAAAGAGACCTTTTTATATCACTTTGATCCTGCCTCTTTAAAGGATACTTTGTGTTACATTCCTTCAAGAAAGCGTATGGAAGAGCTTGCAAGAGAATCTGGGGGAGTTAATGGTAGACCTTCAAAGGCCTCATTGGAAATTGGGATGAAGTACCATGAACATCTTGTGAATAGGCTCGTTGAGCTTATAGAGCGTATAAGGGGGGTGAAATGATGGAAAGACTTGTTTATGTTAATGGAGAGTTTTTACCGGCAAGGGAGGCCAAGGTTTCCGTTTACGATAAGGGTTTTCTCTTTGGAGATGGCGTATTCGAAGGAATAAGGGCTTATAATGGTAGGATCTTTAGGCTTGATGAGCATCTAGTTAGGCTTTATAAGTCTGCTAAAGCTATTCTTTTAAACATACCCTTGTCCTTTGAGGAGATGAGGGCTGCTGTTATAGAAACGGTGAAAAGAAATAATCTAAAAGATGCTTATATAAGGCTGATCGTAACAAGAGGTATAGGGGACTTAGGGCTTGACATAACTAAATGCAAAAATCCTACGGTTGTTATAATAGCTGATGAGATAGCTCTCTTTCCAAAGGAGATATATGAGAAGGGAATAGAGGTGATAACTTCATCCATAAGGGCCTCTTATGGGGATATTATTCCACCTCAGATAAAGAGCTTAAACTATCTTTCTCATATATTAGCTAAATGGGAAGCGACGAGGGCCGGTGTGGCAGAAGCCATTCTCCTTTCAAGAGAGGGATACGTTACGGAAGGTTCGGCGGAAAACATCTTTATAGTTAAGGATAAATGCCTGATAACTCCCCCTTCCTGGGTAGGGATATTGGAGGGAATAACAAGGGAAGCCGTTCTTGAAATAGCATGGGATATAGAAGAAGTGGAAGACATTATAGAGGATGTTTTTACAAGGTACGACCTTTATGTGGCTGATGAGTGCTTCCTTTGTGGTACTGCGGCTGAGGTTGTTCCTGTGGTTAAGGTAGATGGAAGGATTATAGGGGATGGAAAACCAGGGCCTATTACCCGGGAAATAATGAATAGATTTAGGGAGCTTGTTTCTAAGGAGGGGGTGGAGATATACCTTTAAGATATTAGTAGTAAATCCAGGATCAACTTCTACAAAGATAGCATCTTTTATAGATGAGAAGGAAGCTTGGCGTGAAGTTATATATCACTCTAAGGAAGAGCTTTCGCAATTTAAGGGTTTTATTGAGCAAAGGGATTTTAGAAAGGATCTTATTTGTAAGCTTTTGGATAGAAGGGGTGAAAGCCTATCTAATTATGATGCCTTTGTGGGGATAGGTGGTCTTATCGATCCGGTAGAGGGTGGAACCTATCTTTTAACTCCAAAGCTTCTTGAGGATTTAAAGAGAGGAGGTCCATGGGAGCACGTATCTAACTTAGGAGGAATAATAGCTTTTGAGCTTGCGAGCGAATTTGGAAAACCTGCCTTCATAGTGGATCCTGTTTCTGTAGATGAATTTCAAGAACTTGCTTATTATACAGGCTTACCCTTCGTAAGGAGGGTAAGCCTTGTTCATGCTTTAAATATAAAGGCTGTTTCGAGAAAAGCCTCTAAGGATATAGGGAAAAAGCTTGAAGAAACCAGTTTTGTTGTTGCTCATCTCGGAGGAGGTTTTTCTATAGCTGCAGTTAAGGGCGGTAGGATAATAGATGCGAATGTGGCTAACGATATGGGACCGTACTCTCCTGAAAGAAGCGGTGGCCTTCCCCCACTTTCTCTGATTAAGTATGCCTCAGAAAGCGGGCTCTCTCTGTCTGAGATAAAAAGGGTTCTTGGAGGCAAGGGAGGACTTAAAGCCTATCTTGGTACTACCGACTTAAGGGATGTAAGAGAGAGGATAAAAAAGGGGGATGATTACGCTAAATTAGTTTATAAGGGGATGGTCTATCAGATAGCAAAAGAGATAGGAGCCATGACCGCAGTTTTAAAGGGAGACATTGATGCTATAGTTATAACAGGTGGTATGGCTAACGATGAAGAGCTGATAAAAGACCTTGGGGAGTTTATTGGATGGCTTTCCAAGGTCTTAGTTTATAAGGGAGAGTTTGAGATGGAGGCTTTAGCCTTTGGGGCTTTGAGAGTTCTCAAGGGGGAGGAAAAGGCGAGGCTTTACAAGGAGGTAGGCTGAAGTGGAAGATTTAAGCGAATTGCTTAACATGGCGAGAGATGTCGGTAAGAGAAGGATAGCTATAGTTGCTGCGGAGGATGAGGATGTCGTTGAATCGGCATATCTTTCGGTAAGAGAGGGGATCGCTAGCGTTGTACTGTTAGGTAATCAAGATAAAATTTGGAGTATATCGAAGGAAAGGAATTTTAACCTAGAAGGAATGGAGATCTTGGGAACAAGTGACTCTATTTCTGCGGCTCAGATGGCAGTTAAGATGGTTAGAAGTGGCGAGGTAGACCTTTTAATGAAGGGGCTCATTAAGACTGCGGATCTTCTTAAGGTGGTCTTGGATAAGGAGATCGGCCTTAGGACTGGAAAGCTTTTGAGTCATATTTTTTTGGTTGAAGTTCCTCGAAAAAGAAGATGGTATGCTTTGACCGATGCCGCTATAGTAGTTTCTCCTGGGATTCCTGAGAAGGTACAGATAATAGAGAATGCTATAGATCTAATGCATTACTTGGGAATTAAAGAGCCAAAGGTAGCTCTCCTTGCAGCGATTGAGACCGTTAATCCTGCTATGCCGACCACTGTGGAGGCGGCTGCCATAACCTTGATGGGCTTAAGGGGTCAGATAAAAGGGGCTATTATCGATGGACCATTGGCTCTTGATGTTGCTATAGATGAAAGATGTGCTAAGATAAAGGGAGTTAGAAGCCCTGTAGCTGGTAACGCTGATGTGCTTATTGTTCCAAACGTGGAGGCAGGCAATATGATGGGTAAGGCTCTGATTCAAGCTGGAGGAGGAAGGGCTGCAGGTGTGGTTATGGGTGCTTTAAAGCCTATAGTTATGACTTCGAGGGCTCAGAATGTGGAAAGCAGGCTTCTTTCTATAGCTTTAGGGGTATTTTTAGTAGGGAGGATGAACTGAGTGATAGATGAGGCTCGATTATCGGGGTTGCCTTGGATAGAGAGAAGCCCTTTCTATCATGAGAGGGAGCATTTAATTCTTTATGAGGAGATATTAGAGAGGATTCCTGGGGCAAATAGGTTGATAACGGTTTACATGGGGTTAGAAACTTCTATAGTCGCTTGGAGAGATGGTCATCTTATAGATGCGGATAACTACTTGACTGGGGATTCTCCTATGGGGGTTGTATCTTCAGGATGGCTTCCAAACTCTGGAGCTCTTTCTCTTTATTACGAGATGGGAAAGTCTTTGAAGGAAATAAAGGAGCTTATTCATGGTGAGGGAGGACTAAAGGCCTATTATGGGATCCAGGATATAGAGGAGCTTTCTAAAAGAGAGGGTGAATTACCTTTAGAGGTTTTTCTTTATTGGGTGGCTAAAGGTATTGGAGGCATGGCTGGCGTTCTAAAGGGTAAGCCTGACGGCGTTATTTTGGGCGGACCATGGATTAGACATGATTTTGTTGTTAAGAGGCTCAAAGACTACCTTTCTTTTCTCCTTATCCTTGAAAGCGAAAAAATAAAATGATAAAATCTTAATGGTGATGTGCTTGTGGGAGAGATTTTTTATAGTCCAACAAAAGGTGCTCTAACTTTTGATGATATGATGAACGTTATAGTGAACTATATATCTCAGAATAATGGATCCTATCGTCTTATAATAGGCACAGATTCCTCGGAGGGAGAGGGGGAGACCGTTTTCGTCACCGCTGTTGTACTTTATAGAGTTGGAAAGGGAGGAATATATTTCTATAGAAGGTTAAGGGAAGAAAGTAATCAGGGTTTTAAAAGAAGGATATTCTATGAAACTCATTTAAGTTTAGATGTAGCAAGCAGGATAAGCCATGCGCTTTCAAAGATCGAGCTCGAGGAATATCCTCATCTGGAGATTCATTTAGATGTGGGGCCTGAAGGTAGGACGAGGGAGATCGTGGCAAGCGTCATATCCTATGTTACTGGTAATGGATTTGAAGCTAAGATTAAGCCTGACTCCTTTGGGGCGACTAAGGTCGCTGATAAATACGTTTAGGAGGTGTTAAGTTTGGTTGCAACCTTGGAGGAGTTGATAATTGCCTTTAAGCTTGGAAATGAGGAGTATGGTGTGGATGTCTCTCAAATCCAAGAGATAGTGAAGATGAGGGATATAACGAGGGTTCCAAAGGCGCCCTATTACATAAAGGGGGTCATGAATCTAAGGGGCAACGTTATACCAGTTATAGATCTAAGAAAGCGTTTCTCTCTTCCTTCAAAAGAGGCAACGGATCAATCTAGGATTATCGTCTTTGATATAAAAGGGGTTAAGTTTGGCATAGTGGTGGATGCGGTTTCAGAGGTTATAAGGCTTTCTAAGAGCGATATAGAGCCTCCTCCACCTATAGCTATGGGTGGGATAGAGGCCGCTTACATAAGGGGAGTTGGAAAGCTTCAGAACAAGCTGATAATCCTTCTTGACCTTGAAAAGGCCCTTAAATTAGGAGAGCTGGTGGGTGAGGAGGCAAAAGAGTAGAAGTTGCCTACCCTTTTTATAGCAGCTTATGCTCGTCTTCCTCAAGATATAACCGCTTATGAACTTTATAAAGTTTTAGGTCTTTTTCTTGAAGTTGACGAAGAGTCTGGTATAATAATGGATGTAGAGGTTAGTGTGGCAAGTAGCATCGGACGAAGGATATTAAGCGAATGCATGAAAGGAAAGAGCTTGTTAAACGAGCTAGATTTGATAAAGAAGGAGCTTTACAGAAGATATCATGGTGAAGCACGCGGGGCGGTTATAGCGGCTTTAAATGCTGCCCGCCAGCGCTTCATAGATAGAAAGAAGATAGTGGAGAAAGAGACCCTCTCTTAAAAGGGTGGTGTGTTGTTGACATACCCTTACATCATCTGAGAGAGGGTTGAAGAGGGAAGAGAGTGGCCTTCTTTTTAGGGTGAAAGATTAAAGGCTACCTCCTGGAATATGGGGAGGTAGCCTTTATTTTATTAAAGCGGGGTGGAGGCTTTGACTGAGCTTAAAAGTAGGATAAGGGATGGAAAATTACATTCTAAGGTAACTTCTCCTAGGGAGGCTGCTTCTTTAATAGGTGATGGGATGGTAATTGCCTGTAGCGGTTTTACTCCTGCTGGTTATCCTAAGGCGGTTCCTTTGGCTTTGGCGGAAAGGGTTAAGGAAGGTGAGCTTTTAAGGCTCAGCCTATGGACTGGTGCTTCTGTTGGGCCAGAGCTTGATGGGGCTTTAGCGGAGGTTGGTGCTATAAAAAGAAGGCTTCCTTATCAGACTGATGATTTATTAAGGTGCAAGATAAACTCTGGGGAGGTAGATTACATAGACATTCATCTTTCTCAATGTCCTCAGATGATAAGGCACGGCTTTCTTGGTGAAATAGATTTCGCTATAGTGGAAGCTGTGGCTATAAACGAGGGTGGAGGCATAGTTCCCTCTACCTCTGTTGGCAATTCTCCTACCTTTGTTAAGATGGCTAAGAGGGTTATTGTGGAGGTTAACATCACTCAGCCTTTAGATCTTGAAGGCATGCATGATATATA